>JACCXN010000049.1 GCA_013696965.1 Bacteroidota bacterium
TAAAGAAGAAGATTAATGTTTCTCAAATAACTTTTTCCAGAAGAAAATTAAGAAGTATTATTTACAACCTTGTAAATAATTCAATCAAATACAAATCCCCTGATAGGAAACCTGAGGTTTTTATAAATACAGAATATGAAAAAGGATTTATAGTTATTACGGTTAAGGACAACGGCATGGGTATTTCCTCTGATAAGAAGGAAGCCATATTTTCTAAATATTTCAGGGTAGAAAACAATATTGAAGGCACCGGTATAGGATTATACTTAGTGAACGAAATTGTAAAAAATGCAGGTGGAAAGATTTCAGTAGAAAGCGAACCTGGAAAAGGAACTGAGTTTAAAATTTATTTAAAAGATCAGGCACCTGCCCCATCTGCGAAAAATATTGAAGCGCAGAAGGAGAAAAGTTAAAGCGTGTTTTCAAGTCCATAAATACTAAATATATCAGATTAGCTGAGTTTAAAGTCTGTTTTTTAGGAAATAACCTCCTTTGGGTTATTTCCTAACATTAATACTAACAATAAAGCTAAAAATTTTACTTTAGAGTCATTATAAATTTATTGGTTTGTTGTGTTAGACCCGCGAATAAAAATAAAAGGCAAGCCGTTTAAATGTTTAAGGCAATGGCTCCCCAGCGTGGTAAACTGTTTTTTCAACCTTGCTGCTTACCGGTTCAAGGGACTTAAGATATAGGAATATGGCTTTTAAATCAATATCATCAATTCTGGAAAAAGATCCCCAGGGCATTGGGCTAACAAAACCATAGCCTGCATGAAAACGGGCAATAAAGGTTTCCTCCGTCCAATGGGCCATCACACCGGTTTCCGGATCAGGCGTAAGGTTTGGCGAGTAGTATGATTTTCCCTCTGACCTTGGTTCTTCTGCAAAGAACATCCCCCCGGCAAAAGGCTTTCCGATAAAAGCTCCGGACTTCATTTCCCGTTCGGTATGGCATCCCACACAGTTTGCAACGCTGTTGGCCAGGTATTCACCATATTCAACCGTGGAGGCTTTTACCATTTTTTTGGCTTGAGTTTTTTTGGGATGTTCTGGTTTTATAAGTCCAAAAGCCATCAAGGCTTTCCCAAGAAAATTAGGTCCTGATGGCTTTACTTACTTCATTTTTCAAAGGCTTCTGTGAGCGCACTTGTTTATAACCAGAGTATAAAGGTCAACAACCCCATTTGGTTTCAAGGGTATTGCTATTTAATAGAGAATAACGATTTCGGGTACTTTATGAGTATCATTTGAGTGGTCTTGAATACAACATTTTAAATTACACTTGTCTATTAGTTTTGTTAATATTCAACCTCTAACAAAATGTTTTTTCTACAACGTCAGGAATTAATTCCCCAAACAACTTGCTCTTATCTTATCTTATCTTATCTTATCTTATCTTATCTATTTAATAATAAATATCATCTCACCGAATTTTTAGGTAAGTATAACGCATATTTCACATATTAGCTGGGAAATGGTATCTTTAAAATACTGTTAAGTCGTTTAGCCGACAGTTTCGCAGAATAACATCAAATAACTTTGTATATTAAAATTGATACTATGAAATCTCTGAAAGCTCAAGGAAATAAATTCTCAAGTACTCAATATCAGTTGGAAGTACTTGAAAAAATCAGCAGCGAAGGAAGTCCTATAACAAGGTTTGAAGATAAACTTCAAACCTATGGAATATCTCCTTTAAAGCCCGCTGAACTTGAAATATTACAGGTAAATGTGGGAAAAATGTGTAATCAAGTTTGTACCCATTGCCATGTAGATGCGGGGCCGGACAGAAAAGAAATCATGATTAGGGCAACTATGCAGGATTGTCTCAATGCACTTCGCCATGCACCCACCGTCCACACTGTTGATATGACAGGAGGCGCACCTGAGATGAATCCTGACTTTATTTGGTTTGTAAAAGAAATTTCAAAACTCGGAGTAAAAACGATTGTACGAAGCAACCTTACCATTCTTGTTTCTAATAAAAAGTATCATTCTTATCCTGAGTTTTTTGCTAAACACAAAGTAACCGTAATCGCTTCCCTCCCCTGCTATACAGCTGAAAATACGGATAAACAAAGAGGAGAAGGAGTATTTCAGAAATCAATTGAAGCATTAAAAATGTTAAATAATGTAGGATATGGAAAGGACGAGACAGAGCTTGAATTACATTTGGTTTATAACCCAATCGGCCCGTCCCTGCCACCACCACAGGATAAACTCCAATCAGATTATAAAAAAATTCTACTAGAAAATTTTGGTATTTCATTTAATAAACTTTATACCATTACCAATCTTCCTATAAGCAGGTTTTTAGAATACCTCCTGACTCTTGGCAAATTTGAATCATACATGGAAAAACTTGTTAGCTCTTTTAATCCTTTTACAATAGATGGTTTGATGTGCAGAAATACGCTTTCAGTCAGTTGGGAAGGAAAATTATATGATTGCGATTTTAATCAAATGCTCGAATTACAAACAGGGAATGGTTCTCCAAAACACATCAGCGAGTTCAGTGCTGCAAAGCTGAAAGAACGAAATATTGTTGTGAATCAACATTGTTACGGCTGCACCGCAGGCGCAGGATCAAGCTGTCAAGGCGCTTTATTATGACCTTCAGGACTTATAATAAACAACCCATTCGCCCGATTGAACTTGGAATAGTAGGCAATAAGAAGTTGAATAATAAAGAAAAATTAAATAAATATGGCAACGGATAAATTATTAATGGTTTTTGTAAAGAATCCCCAAAGAGGCAAGGTTAAAACCCGCCTGGCTACAACTATGGGTGATGAAAAAGCACTGGAAATTTATAGAGTATTGCTCGATCATACACTGACAATTTCAAAAAGGGTGAATTGCGATAAAGCCATTTTCTATTCTGATTACATCGATGATGGCGACATGTGGGGCAAAGCAAAATTCAGCCAGTTTGTTCAGGAAGGTAATGAGCTTGGTGAACGGATGCTCAATGCCTTTAAACAGGCCTTTTTAAAACAATATAAAAGTGTTGTTATTATCGGCAGTGATTGTCTGGACTTGAATGAACATATAATTACGGATGCTTTTGATGTTCTTAAAAAGAATGAAATTGTAATTGGACCTGCAAAAGATGGCGGGTACTACCTGCTTGGAATGCGAACACTTTACAAAGAGTTATTTATGAATAAACAATGGAGTACGGAGAATGTGTTACTGGATACTTTGCTTGATATAACCAAGCTTAATGTTAGCATGAAATTACTTCCAACTCTGTCCGATATAGATGAAGAAAAAGATTTAAAAATGTATCAAAATATATTTGAGATATGAAATAGCCATGATCATAAAAATGAATAAGGGATTCATTTCATTTCATTTAATTTATATAGGCTGATTAAAAAAATAATAGAAACATCAGATTACCTGATCCGGATAATTTGAAACCTGTTGACATTTCGGAAATTATTCAAATAGCAGAAATGGCAGATGAAAAACTATCACAACTTTTAATTAACGTAATAAAAAAAATTTAAACTAAAACAACTGTTATCGTTAATTACACAATTTCCATAGCATTATGAAAAAATTAATTTTTGCCTCATTATTTTCTTTTCTATTCCAACAATGTAGCTCTACTACATTTATAGGAATCGGCAAAGCCCCTTCACATGAAATATGGAATGACCTTTTAAAAAAGAACGTCACACTTGATGGAAAGGTTAATTATAAAGGGTTTATAAAAGATAGCGTTGAATTCAACAAATACTTAAAACTGCTTACTGACAACCCTCCTAATGAAAAAACATGGTCGGTGAACGAACAAAAAGCATTTTGGATCAATGCTTACAATGCCTATACTGTAAAACTGATTACAAAATATTATCCAATAAAAAGCATAAAAGATATAGGCAGCAGTATTCAAATTCCTTTTGTGAACACACCCTGGGATGTTAAATTCATTTTCATTGGGAAAGAAAAAATGGATTTGAACAACATTGAGCATGGCCAGCTTAGAAAAAAGTTTGACGATCCAAGAATACATTTTGCCCTTGTATGTGCATCAAAATCATGTCCGGCACTTCTTAACGAGGCATACGACCCTGCAAGACTTGATCAACAACTCGACAATCAGGCAAAGGCATTTCTGAAAGACACTTTCCGAAATAAAGTATCTGCTACCAATCCTCAACTATCCAAAATATTTGAATGGTATAAAATGGATTTTACTAAAAAAGAATCCTTAATTGACTTTCTCAATAAATATGCTCCTGTAAAAATCAATGCCAATGCTAATATCACATACCTTGATTATGACTGGGGTTTAAATGAATAATATGAAAATCAGCATAATCATACCCACATTAAACGAAGCTGCAAATATTGAACGGCTGATAATTCATTTGCATAAATATGGGGGAATGGATTTGCATGAGATAATCGTAAGTGATGGAGGAAGTTCTGATAGTACCTTAGAAATCGCAAGCAATGCCGGAGCAAAGGCTGTGTGTTCTGAAAAACAAGGTCGTGCGCTTCAAATGAATTTGGGATCAAATCATTCAACGGGTGATATTCTTTATTTTGTGCATGCAGATACGCTTCCACCAATAGAATTTATAGCTGAAATTCAGAAAGCAATATTAAAAAGGAAAAAAGCTGGTTGTTTTCGATTTCGATATGATTCTGATAAAAAACTATTGGTTATCAATTCCTATTTCACTAAATTCAATACTATTTTTAGTGGTGGTGGTGATCAATCGTTATACATTCAAAAAAACGTATTTAATGAACTAGGAGGATTTGACGAATCTTATGTGATAATGGAAGATTTTGATTTAGTAAGTAGGCTTAGAAAAAAAAGATTCGGTTTGCATATTATTCCAAAGGAAATTTTAATTTCTGCTAGAAAATATTCGAATAATAGTTACCTGCGTGTGAATATTGCCAACTTACTTGTTTTTTCATTGTACAAAATGGGAGTTAAGCCGGTTAAGCTCTCAGGTTTATATAAAAAACTCCTGAATCCTTTTTGTGATATGGAGAAACTCGATTTAAAATATGAAACAAAGAAGACTTTCGAAACAGATAATAAAATTTGAGAGGAGAGGAAAATGGATTTACATATAGGCTAAAATGAAGGATACTATCGACATTAGAAAATTATGTATAAATAACATGAGTAAAAACATTGTAATAATTGGCAACGGAATATCAGGAATAACCTGTGCAAGGCATTTACGAAAATTGAGCAAGCACAGGATTACGGTTGTTTCGGCTGAAACTGAATATTTCTTTTCGCGTACAGCACTCATGTATATCTACATGGGGCACATGAAGTTTGAGCATACCAAACCATATGAGGACTTTTTTTGGGAAAAGAACAAAATAGACCTTGTTAAAAAATTTGTAAATAAGGTTGATACTAAAAACAAATTGGTTCTTTTTTCTGATGGTTCATCAATCGGCTACGATACACTTGTTCTTGCAACAGGCTCTAAGTCCAACAAATTTGACTGGCCCGGACAGGATTTTAAAGGTGTTCAAGGGTTATATCACTTACAGGATTTGGAAAATATGGAAGAAAATACCAAAGGTGTTTCTAGCACTGTAATTGTTGGTGGAGGATTAATCGGAATTGAAATGGCAGAAATGCTTCGTTCACGAAATATCGCTGTAACATTTCTTGTCCGTGAGAAAAACTTTTGGGACAATATTTTACCAGTTGAAGAAGCAAAGATGATTAACCGTCATATCGGGGAGCATCATGTTGATCTTCGCCTCGAAACCGAATTAAAAGAAATCAAAGGGGATTCAACCGGGAGGGTAAGTTCCATCTTTACCAATAACGGAGAAGAAATACCCTGCCAATTTGTAGGTCTTGCCGTTGGAGTAAGCCCCAATATTGATTTTTTGAAAAACTCAGGTATTGAAACGGACCGGGGTATATTAGTGAATGAGTTTTTTGAGACAAATATTCCGTATATCTATGCTATTGGAGATTGCGCCCAATTTAAAACACCACCCAATGGAAGAAAACCCATTGAACAAGTTTGGTACACGGGCCGTATGCACGGAGAAACACTTGCTAAAACAATTTGTGGGCAGCGATCAGCATATTCACCGGGGCATTGGTTTAATTCCGCCAAGTTTTTTGACATTGAATATCAAACTTATGGAGTAATAAACGCACAACAAAAAGATAGTGAAGAATCTTTTTATTGGGAACATTCCAGTGGAAAAATAAATTTTCGGATAGTTTACGATAAAAAAGATAAAACAATTACAGGAATCAATGTATTTGGGTTCAGGCTCAGACACGAAGTCTGCGATGGATGGTTAACAGAAAAAAGAACAGTAGATTACGTAATAGAACATTTACCAAAAGCCAACTTTGATCCTGAATTTCACAAACAGTATGAACCTGAAATAATAGAGCGATATAATAAGCAATCAGGCAAAAGTTTAAAATTAAAATCCCGGAAGGGTTTATTAGCAACATTTCTTAAATAAAAATTCAATGGAAAATAACCCATCAATAAGCATCAGTAACCCACATCCTTCAGGAGTAGATATAATTCAAAAAACAGGACTGATCCTTTTCTCAGTAGGACTTTTATTGTTTTTAATTGCATCAACAGGTACAGGAATGAAATATCCGGTATTGCTTCTTTCCCTAAGCATTGGTTTGTCTGTGGGAGGAGCATTTATTTATTTTTTTAGAAAATATTTAACGAAATCAGCCGGGGTTAAAAATGACCAGATATGGCAAAACTCATTAACATCAAGAGGTGTATTTGCATGGTTGTTCGGAATTTTCCTTACTGGGTTTTACATTGTTATTTATTGGTTTCCGTCCGTTCTGGAAAACCTGATTCGTTTAATGGATCCTCTTAGCAACCTTATCAGAGGTAATGATTCTGATCAATGGTTTTTATACGGCACCTTGTATACATTGGCAATAGGAGTGATGGGAGTAAAAGCCCTGTTGAAATACCGGCATTCGAATTACCAGATTATCAGAACCTCTTCTATCATATTCTTTCAGTTGGGTTTTGCTTACCTCATTCCGGCAGTATTACAACTTTTTAATCAGCCTGAATTTTATTTCAGTTATTTCTGGCCACTTAAGTATGATTATTTATTTCCTTCCACAGTCAATTATTTGACAGAACAACCCGGAGCTTTGGGAGTATTTATGGTGTTTTGGGGAGCTGCAATGATTTTTGTAGCAACGCCCATTTTAACTTATTTTTATGGGAAACGCTGGTATTGTTCTTGGGTTTGTGGTTGTGGTGGATTAGCAAATACTGCCGGAGACCCATTCCGCCAGTTATCCGATAAGTCACTTAAAGCATGGAAAATTGAACGATGGATGATTTACAGTGTTTTAGTTTTTATAATTATTACTACAAGTTTTTTGTGGATTAACTCTTACTATAATGGTTCTGTTTTTGGAAATGTATCCGGACCATTTGCTAATACCTATGGTTTTTTAATAGGTGCCATTTTTTCAGGTGTAATCGGTGTTGGATTTTATCCTCTGATGGGAACAAGAGTATGGTGTCGTTTTGGATGTCCAATGGCAGCAATTTTGGGCATTCAGCAACGATTGTTTTCACGGTTCAGGATCACTACTAACGGTGGGCAGTGTATCTCTTGCGGGAATTGCTCTACTTATTGTGAAATGGGAATAGACGTGAAGGCGTATGCTCAGAAAGGACAAAATATAGTTCGTGCTTCTTGTGTTGGTTGCGGAATGTGTGCTACTGTATGTCCAAGAGGGGTTCTTAATTTAGAAAATGGGCCTTTAAAGGGGAGAGTTAATGATAACCCCATTCTTATTGGAAATAAAGAAGCAAAACTTAATTTATAATAAAAATATGCTTGTAAAAATAATCGCTGTAAAAATTGCGCTCGTCATTGTGCTTGTATTATATACGCTTGCATTGCTGTTTATCTTTCTATATAGCATAGCACAGGCTCATTTGTTAGTTCGTTATTTGAAAGTTCAAAAGAAAATACAACCCGGTCAATTGCCATTTAATGAAAAATTCCTTCCTCATGTAACGGTTCAACTTCCTGTTTACAATGAAATGTACGTAGTGGAAAGGCTGATTGATACAGTATGCTCTTTTGATTATCCGCTTGACAAGCTGGAAGTACAAGTGCTGGATGATTCAACTGATCTAAGCATTGAAATTATTGAAAAAAGAGTACAGTTTTGGAAGGCAAAAGGAGTTGATATAGTACAGGTAAGGAGAACAGATCGTAAAGGATATAAAGCCGGGGCATTGGAAGAGGGGCTTGAGTTTGCAAAGGGTGAATTCATTGCTATTTTTGATGCTGACTTTGTTCCCTTAAAGGATTTTTTAAAAAAAACTATCCCGCATTTTTTTGAAAAGAATGTTGGCATGGTTCAAACCCGCTGGGGGCACATCAACAAACATTACTCTTTGCTTACTAAGCTCCAGGCATTCGGGTTAGATGCGCATTTTTCCGTTGAGCAAGTTGGAAGAAACAGCGGTAACTGTTTTATTAACTTTAACGGAACTGCCGGTGTGTGGCGCAAATCATGCATTATTGATGCAGGAAACTGGCAGCCAGATACATTAACAGAAGATCTTGACTTGAGTTACCGGGCTCAATTGAAAGACTGGAAGTTTGTTTATCTGGAGGATGTGGAATCACCGGCTGAGTTGCCTCCGGTGATGAGTGCATTGAAAACACAACAATACCGTTGGACCAAAGGGGGTGCGGAAGTGGCGAGAAAACATCTGGGAAATGTATTGCGTTCAGATAAGTCTTTCGTTATAAAATGGCACGGAGTATTTCATCTTTTAAATAGCGGAGTATTTGTCAGTGTTATTACCTGCGCAATCCTTAGCGTCCCTTTGCTTTTTATTAAACAATATTTTCCTGAATTCAAACAGCTATTTCTTCTAGCATCATTTTTTTTGTTAAGTTTTTTCATTTTAGCAATTTTATATTGGGTTTCAACAAACCAAAAATCAGAAAACAAACTAAAATCCAGGCTCTATTTCATTCGTACATTTCCATTATTCCTTGCCATTATGATGGGGCTTTCATTGCACAATGCCATAGCAGTACTAGAAGGATATTTTGGCAAGAAAACTCCGTTTATCAGAACGCCCAAGTTCAATATCATTAATAATAATGATTCGTGGGAAAGTAATAAATATATTACCGGTCAAATTAATCCGCTTACTGTAACGGAAGGGATTTTGTCCCTGTATTTTCTTTTTGCGGTTATTGTGGCGTTTCAAATCGGAGACTATGCCTTATTGCCTTTTCACATGATGCTGACATTTGGTTTTGCGACCGTGTGTTATTACTCTGTTTTTCAATCAAAAATGATCAAAAAACCAATAAAACTATGAGTTACCTCGAAACAACAAAAAATGTTTACAAAGAAGCGGCATTGAAGCCTGATGTTGGCTTATGCTGCACAACCACTCCGGTATGGCAATTGCCTGGTCTGGCAATTCCGACAAAGATGCTGCAAATGAATTATGGCTGCGGAAGCACTGTTCATCCGCGTGATCTTGTAAATAATCCAAGAATACTTTATGTCGGTGTTGGAGGGGGAATGGAGCTGTTGCAGTTTGCTTATTTCAGCAGGCAAAAAAATGGAGTTATTGGAGTGGATGTAGTGGATGAGATGTTGCAGGCAAGCAAAGAAAATTTTAATGAAGCGGAAAAACAAAACTCCTGGTTCAAATCAGAGTTTGTTGAATTAAGAAAAGGCGATGCCCTAAATTTACCTATTGAAGATGAAAGTGTGGATGTAGCAGCTCAGAATTGCCTGTTCAATATTTTCAAAGCAGAAGATTTGAAAAAGGCACTTAGCGAGATGTATAGGGTTTTAAAACCAAGAGGACGATTAGTGCTTTCGGATCCTACCTGTGAAACTAAAATGCCAGAAAATCTTCTCAATGATGAACGACTGCGTGCATTGTGTTTGAGCGGAGCATTGCCTCTTAAAGAATACATTAAAATGATAACGGACATTGGCTTTGGAACGGTTGAAATAAGAGCCAAACGACCCTATCGTATCCTTGATTCAACACATTACAATACCGACAAATTGATTTATATTGAAAGTGTAGAAGTGTGTGCCATAAAAGACCCGATGCCTGATGACGGGCCCTGTGTTTTTACAGGAAAAACAGCGATTTACTTTGGTGAAGACGGATTGTTCGATGATCATAAAGGACATACTTTAATGCAAAATCAGCCTTTGTCTATTTGTGATAAAACGGCTAATGCTTTAAGGAGCCTTAACAGAAGTGGTATTTTTATTTCTGAATCAACCTGGTTTTATGATGGCGGTGGATGCTGTTAATTTATAATTTAAATTGCAAAAAAATGAAAATATTATTTCTCTATTTACAAATTTCACTAATTATTTCTGCCTGTTCGCAGCAAAATAAAAAAGCCGAGGAAAATAGTTTAGGCTATAATAATATTGAACTTCAGGATACAAGCTGGACAGATAAAGTTGTGAAAACCAAAGAAGAGTGGAAGAAAATACTTACACCCGAACAATACAATATCACAAGAGAACAGGGAACAGAGGTGAAGTTTAGTAGTCCATATAATAAAAACCATCAATCGGGATTATATTATTGCGTTAGTTGTGGTATTCCGTTATTTAGTTCAGAAAATAAATTTGAATCAGGAACAGGATGGCCGAGTTTCTGGAAACCTTATTCGCAAAAGAGTGTACAAATTGCAACTGATAATTCTATCGGAATGCAACGTGACGAAATATCTTGCGCCCGTTGTGATGCTCACTTAGGGCACGTTTTTAATGATGGGCCACAGCCCACGGGCTTGAGATATTGCATTAATGGAGTGACATTGCTTTTCAACGCAACAGACAGTAAACCAACCAATGATCTCTCGGCATACAATAAAGCTACATTCGCGGCAGGTTGTTTCTGGTGTGAAGAAGCCGTTTTTGAAGGTGTGAAAGGTGTGGCAGAGGTAATTTCCGGATATTCAGGAGGCACTACCAAAAATCCCTCTTATGAAGAAGTAGGAAGCGGTACCACAGGCCATGCAGAAAGCATTGAAATTTATTATGACTCCACCAAAGTAAGTTATCAAAATTTGATTAAAGTATTTTTTGCATCTCAGGATCCCACACAGGTGAATGGCCAAGGGCCGGATGAAGGTACGCAATATCGATCCATTGTTTTTTACAGAAACCTTTACGAAAAACAACTAACTGAAAGTTATATTAATGAATTAAATAAATCAGGTAAATATAAAAAACCTATCGCTACTCAGGTAATACCTTATAAAGAATTTTGGAAAGCTGAAGATTATCATCAGAATTATATTCATCACCACCCTACCGATGCGTATGTTCAGCATGAATCAATTCCGCGAATTAAGAGAACACAGAAGCAGTTTCCTGAGCTTTTTAAACCTGAACGTTTGATAATTGAGAAGTAATCGTATTATGAAAACAAAATTGATATTTGTGTATAATGCCGATGGCAATTTATTTAGTAAAACAATTGATTTTGCTCACAAGATACTTTCCCCCTCTACCTATGCTTGTAACCTTTGCAGTATTACTTACGATAATTTCGGAATGAAGAAAGAATGGGCTGAATTTCTTCGCAAATTAAATATGGAAACGATATTTTTTTACAAAGATGAGTTTCTAAAAAAGTACGGCAAACAAAAAACGGAATTTCCGGTTATCTTTATTGACAAAGAAAATTCAATGGAAGTATTAGTTCAAAATTAGAGCAGGTATCACAGCAAAACTCAAATCACAAAAATAAAATGAAATAGCCATAATTCTTGAAGAAATACCAACCGAAAATGAATATATGGCGTATTCCATTTGACCAACAAGAAAAATTATATACAAATGAAACAATTTAAAATAACTTTCATCGCACTAACCGTCTTCTCAAGTCTGTCCTTTATTTATATGAACCAGGATAATCCCAGCGGACTCAAAAAAGGCGAAAAAGCACCAGCATTCATTGCAAAAGATCATGCCGGTAATAGTATTGATCTTTACTCAATTTTACAGAAGGGTCCGGTGGTCCTGATGTTTTATAGAGGTGAGTGGTGTGGATACTGTACCAGGGAAATGAGTGAATTTCAGGATTCACTTCATTATATTACAGAAAAAGGAGCCTATGTTATTGCCATTACTCCTGAAACCAACAATAACATCAGCAAAACGATTGAAAAAACAAAAGCCTCCTTTTCAATTATCCACGATGAAGAATCTAAAATTATGACTTCATATAAAACAAGTTTTGTTGTGGATAGTGCAACAGTTGAGAAGTATAAAAAATGGAACGTTGATTTAGAAGAAGCGAATGGCAATAAGGATCATATCTTACCGGTACCTGCAACTTATGTTATTGGTAAAGATGGAATTATTAAATACGTTTTTTTCGATAAGGATTATAGCAAAAGAGCTACTGTAAAAGATATTATCAATGCTCTATAGAAACTACATTGCATCCTAAAAAATTTGAAGGCGAAAAATTAAGGGAATAGCCCTTTAAAATAAATAATATCCATCAAGTATAAGAAGATTTTTTTTACCTGATAACTCGTACTCCAAAGTTGAAAGTTTGTCCTGCCCCGGCATTCATGCCCATAGTGAATTTTGTGTAAAGCACCTCGGTTTCCAACAGCCCCGGAATCAATTGAAATTTCAATCCAACACCCTCTTGCCTGAACCAGGAGGAAATCCCCTTCTCATTATATGAAGGCCAAAACTCATTTTGAACATAAACTGTAACCCTTTTGGAAGGAAACCAACTTAGAAAGACATCCAATGGTGTTGCAAGGTTTATTGATTTTGTTTCAAATGTTTTATTAACAGAAAGCCAGGGGGCAAGCTGAAAGAAAAGTTGAAATTTATTTCCAATAGAATGATCGTAATAAAATTGTGTAATAAGAAAATATCTGTCGGCACTCAGGTATGGCTTGCCGTTTGACGCTCCTTCCTGATCTTTTGATACGGGAATAAGAAAGGTGCTTTGTACGGAAAGGTGGGCAAGTTTTTTAAATGGTGCGATTTTTATTTTCGGGCCAACAGATGAAATTGCTGTGCGGGTATTGGGTGTATTCTCAAATTTTAATAATGCAAAAGGTGAACTTGTTTCTGAATCATTCCTGACAGATTTTATCCACATATCGGCTCCAATACTTAGTCTGGGCGAAATGCCAATCAGGAACTGGTTAATAGAAGAAAAATAACTAGAACGGGAATGGTAGTTTATTTTATTTCCGTCCTTATCGAACCCTTCAGTTTGTGTATAAAGGTTGTTGAAAAATTTATACTCCCATTGATTTCGTTTGAGTAAAACAGAAGGTGTATATGCCTGTATATTAGCTGTTTTTTGTGTTGGATCTGAGAGTTGTTCAGTATTATTCTTATTAAATTCATTTAACGACCAGTCGTAATCGTAATAATCTACCTTATAATCTTCCGGGATTTTATTTTCACGATATTTATTAATGAACCCTATAACGCTTGACCCATCTTGTTTAAAATCTTCTTCATACCATTTGAAAATTTCGGACAAAAGGACTTTTTTCTCAGCATCGTTCACTGTGATAAAATTATTGTTGTTGAGCGCTGCTTTTGCCTGAACATCCATTTGATTTTCAAGTTTGTCGGGCAAAAAAGCATTGCTTATTATTGGCGGACAGCCATTGGCTCCACACACCAGTACAAAATGCAATCGGGCATCTTTATAAACAGGGCGTAATTCTTTATTTTCAATTTCATCAAGTGTTATTTTTTTTCCACCAACCTCATACTTGATACCATTATAAAATCCTGAAATATCCATCGGTGATTTTATTGGATAGTGATCCACTACATTTTTTATTACAAGAATATTGTAAGTATTAATCAGGAATGTTTTTTTTACATTTTCCGGAAGTAACTCAAAATGAATGTTCCTAATTTGAATAGTTAAACTATCTAATTCCTTTCTGTCAGAATGAATCGCTGAATAGTTCACCAATCCATTGCTTACATACTGATTAAAAAAGCGGTTTGCCGATGAGAAAAAGTCATCCGCTTCATTTTGAGAATAGGCAGTATGAAATGTAAAAACAGTAACGATTGTATAACAAATTTGCCTGAGATAACCCATAAATAGAAAAATTGTAAGTTCCAAAGAAAATAACACCTGAACTATTAAATTGTCGCCTGAAAGACAAAAGGTATAAACGCTAATTAATTACCTTGCAGGCAGTAAATATAATTCATTTTTACATGCACTATCAGCATAAACCATTTGTTGCATTGTTGCTTGCTATCCTGGTAGTTTCCTGTGGTAATAACAATGACAACAATTATTCTCCCGAATATAATAAAAAAGTGTATCATGCTCCTACCAGTACCATTGATACTGTGCCAATAAAGGATGAATATGTAAGGGAATATTATTCCAACGGAAAAATAGAATCTGAGGGGTGGATAAAGGCAGCCCGGAAAAATGGTTATTGGAGATATTATCATCCAAATGGAAAACTTTTTAAGCAGGGTAATTATTTAAATGATTTGATGAGCGGCTGGTGGCAGGAATTTAGAAAGGACAGTACATGCGTATGTCAGGGCCAATATTCCAATGGGAAAAAGGAGGGTTACTGGATGTATTTTTATCCCAATGGGGAACTTCAGAAACAGGGCAGTTTTATTAATGATAATATGATTTCGTGGTGGAAGGAATACAATGAGCAAGGTAATTTAACTTATGAAGGGGAGTATAACAATAGAATTAAAGAAGGGTACAGCAAAAGCTATAAGAATGGTATATTGCAAAGCGAAGGCAAATACATTAACGGAAGGCAAAGAGGAAGATGGAAATATTATGACGAACTTGGTAAAATGATAAAGATTCAAGAATATGACTAAAAAGAAAAATATAGTGGTAATTATTCCTGCTTTTAACGAGGAGAACTCAGTTGGGCATGTTATTAGAGATTTGCCCAAAGACTTTATAAGCGAAGTGATAGTAGTAAACAATAATTCCAATGATAACACCAAACTAAACGCACAAAAAGGCGGGGCAACGGTTCTTGATGAAAAGCGTCAGGGATATGGTTACGCCTGCCTGAAAGGAATTGCATACGTAAAAGAAAAAATTCACAAGCCGGATATTGTTGTTTTTATTGATGCTGATTATTCTGATTATCCCCAGGAAATGATAGCGCTTGTACAACCGATAATCGAACAGGATTACGATATGGTGATAGGATCCAGGGCGCTTGGAAACAGAGAAAGGGGGTCTATGACACCACAACAGATTTTTGGAAATAAATTAGCAACAAGCTTAATGAAGTTTCTTTATGGAGTAAAATATACCGACCTCGGCCCTTTCAGAGCAATAAAATTTGATAAACTATTAGAATTGGAAATGAGGGACACTACCTATGGATGGACGGTAGAAATGCAATTGAAGGCTGCAAAGAAAAAGATGAAAGTAACGGAAGTGCCCGTTAATTATAGAAATAGAATAGGGTTTTCCAAAATAAGCGGGACGGTTAAAGGCACTATTATGGCAGGATATAAGATTATCACCACTATTTTTAAATACATTTAAACCATGAAATAGCCAAGATTCTAAAGGTAACACCAACCGAAAATGGATATTTGGCGTATTCCATCTGACCATTAAAAAACAAATTATATACAGATGAAAAGAACTTTTCTTATTTTATTTATTCCCCTAATTTCATTGAATTGTGGGAACAATCTTGCCCTGGAAAAGGGATCGACTATAACAGAAGAATTTGCTAAATACTGGTATAGTGGCAAAGCTGAAATAACAAGCTATAAACTCCAGCAGGCGCGTTATGGAGAAATGCATGCAGGCTCCGCTGTAACCATTTTTGTTACGGAAGATTTTTCTGCAAAAAAGCATGTCAAACTGGATAATCCTCAAAGTGCAGGCAGTGATGCTGTAAGTGTGCTGAAGCTAAATCTTACAAAAAATTTTAATACAGGAATTTACCCTTATTCCATGATGCTCTCTGTTTTTAAGCCAATAAATACAAGCAAATGGGAACATGCATTAAAAATAACAGCATCATCACAGGAATGGTGTGGACATACATTTACTCAAATAGATGCCGATAAAGATAAATACAATGCAAAACTTTTTTCCTATTTTGAAAGTGAAGGAGATCAGGAAAAAATACTTCCTTTGGTTTGGATGGAAGATGAGCTGTGGACATTATTACGGATAAATCCATCAGGCTTACCAATAGGCAATATAAAAATCATTCCCGGATTATTACAGCAACGATTACTCCATACAAATCTTCAGGCAGAAGATGCAGGCGCATCATTGGTAAATGTCTCTGAAATACCTTCCTGGATTGGAGCAGAAAAGAATTTAATGAGTTATTCAATCACTTATAAAGAAAAGCAAAGAACCCTGAGAATCTATTTCAGCGAGGGATTTCCTCATGCCATTGCCGGATGGGAAGAAAGCTATCCTGATGGCTTTGGCAAGGATAAAAAAACGTTGACAACGAGGGCCGTAAAAGATAAAACAATAATTACGGATTACTGGAATCATCATCATAATAGCGATGCTGCTCTGCGTGATTCTCTTGACTTGAAATAATGTTTAAACAGCCCATTTCTTCAATTACCTTTTATACAGTTACCGGCATATCGCTGGCCGGATATATATTGCTTGGTTATTCAACTGAACGTACAAATTTCCCACAACTCATTGTCTTGTTCGGGCTATTGTTTGGCGGATATTTTTATCTCACAACGGTAAATCTGAATGAAAGTTTAATTAAGCAAAGCATTGCGGTTGCTATTTTATTTAGACTTTCTTTACTTTTTATGATGCCAAATCTTTCGGATGATTATTTCAGGTTTGTATGGGATGGACGACTATCAGCGCATGGTATTAATCCTTTTATTGTAATGCCATCCGATTTTATTAATTCACCGGAAGCTACGGCAACAGGGCTCGATTATAAATTATTTTCCTCTATGAATTCGCAGGGATATTATACCATTTACCCTCCGGTGCTGCAATTTGTTTTTTTTGTATCAGCTAAATTATTTTCTTCTAATATATTGGGAAGCGTAATCGTAATGCGAACGTTCATTATCGCAGCAGAAATTGGAAGTATTTTTCTTCTTTCGTCTATTCTAAAAAAATGGAACCTGCCATCTAAAAATACATTGTTTTACGCTTTAAATCCCCTTGTTATAATGGAGCTGACCGGGAACCTGCACTTTGAAGCATTAATGATTTTATTTCTGCTTCTTGCTGTTTTTCTTCTTATGAAAGAGCAGCGCACTTTATCAGCTATTGCATTTTCTTTAGCTATCTGCTCAAAATTATTGCCTGTGATGTTACTGCCACTGCTTCTTAAAAGAATAGGACTTAGAAAAAGTATGCGATTTTATTTTATCTGTGGAATCACTACCGTTTTACTTTTCGTCCCATTTATTGACAAGGAGTTCATTGGAAACATCTTTTCGAGTATCGGCCTCTATTTCCATAGCTTTGAATTCAACGCGAGTATATTTTATATAGTAAGGTGGGCAGGATTTGAAACACTTGGATACGATGTAATCCGGAAAGCCGGAGCAATATTATCTCTTATTGCAATGGCAGGGATATTTTCTGTTGCCGTTTTTCAGAAAGGGAAAGACATAAGTTCTCTTTTCAATGCAATGCTGTTTTGTCTTACTATTTATTTTGCTTTTGCCACTATCGTTCATCCCTGGTATATTTCAACGCTTGTGGCTTTTTCAGTATTTACGAGCTGGAGATTTCCGTTAGTATGGTCAGGATTAATTATGCTCACTTATTTTACATACCGCAGCGTTCCTTATTCTGAAAGCCTGTTATTGGTGGCAATCGAATATTTATTTCTGTGCGGATTTATGGCGTATGAGTGGAATGGAAGCAGAAAGCAAACGCTTTGCAAGAACTATAATTTAGGTAATGGTGCAAAAAATAGTTGATGAATTTTTCCATAAGTGCAACTGTACATCTGAAGAGGACGCAAGCTCTGCTGGCGAGCAACTAGCTAGTAATAAGACGGTAGGGGATGGGTCTTTAAAGGTTTTGTGATGGACTTGAAAAATGGGACATTCACAAAAAATCCCAATGGTTAAGGCTACAAGTTATACCGATTGCACATTCAACATAGTCCAATTTTAGCAAAGCCTCATTGTACTATTTTCATGTAACATCGGCATTAACCATTGTAATTTACAAAATATTTTTTGGACTGTTTTATAAATACAATTGGTATTATATAACAAAATCACCGCCCCTCACAAAGGAAAGACGGTGACAAGTTTGATGTGAATAAATTATTGGTCGTAAAGGCAATTAATGAACAACTACCAGCTTGCGCATGGACGATCCTTTTTCAGTGATAGACCTTACCATATAGATCCCTGATGCCAATCCACTGGTCGGGATAATATGGGTATACGTTCCAACGCCAAGCTTCCCATTATAAAGATTCTTCACTATCCTTCCATACTCATCGAGAAGGGCCAAGGTCACTTCCGAAGGAGAATCCATATAAAGATTAACTGTGGCTTCGGTATTTGCCGGGCTTGGCATAGGTTGGCTTAGCTGATTTTTATTTTCGGCAGAGAGATCATTGATGCCAATGGGGCCTGACCTGATCACCATCCACACTTTTCCGGTACCCGATCCGAAGATATTAAGCCCGGGTTCCAGTACACCAAGGTCAACGATTAACAAAGTATCCCCCATAAAAATAGTGGAGACCGGTTTGTTCATTTTTTCCGGCACGAAAAGTTCCTCTGGGGTAGAACCTGAATTTACAACAAAGTCTGATTTTGCCCCAGTGATATGGTCAAAACGCGAAACCTTATAACCGGTAAACTCAAATATACCTGTTTGCGGGGCAAAAGAACCGGACTCAGTAACAAACAAATTGTTTTCGAACCCGAATTCAGTACTGGTGGATGGGGCAA
>JACCXN010000050.1 GCA_013696965.1 Bacteroidota bacterium
AAGCATCATCATTATTTTCACCGCCATACGTTTTTTCCCATTCTTTAATTCCATTGGCATCTGTTTTTACCAAGTATATTTTCCATTTTTTAGCTGAAAAATGAGAGGAATAACCAACAGCTAAAAATCCATTGTCATTGGTTTTTATTATTTTCCTAAATGATTCATGATCAGGATTTCCAGGAACTCCTTGCCCCAAACCATACCTTTTGGTCCAGAGCGTATCTCCAACTGCATTAATTTTCATTATATAGCAATCCCGGTTAATTCTAATACCCAAAGTATCTTTATCAATTATGATTCCTGCAATAACAAAGGTGCTATCCTCTAATTCGATCACACTATGTGCTATATTTTCTATGCTGTCTGCTATATTGTAGATTTTATCCCATACTCTGTTGCCCAGAGAATCCGTTTTGTTTACATATAATTTATACCCTATAAAAACAAATGAAGTACTGTCTTCTGTAAAAATAACAGTCCCACCAACGGATAAATATCCTTTATCCAATGTTATGCATACTGATTGAAAACCTTCAAAAGTAGCAGTTGGGTAACCGTTAAATGGCTGCCCGTAATCATACTGTTTATTAAAATAAACAACCTGTGCTTTTGTGCACAGGTTGTTTAGAATTAAGAACAATAATATTAGCAAGCTGAATTTTTTCATTTATTTTGAAATTAACAGTTTTTCTCTTCCAACTACTCTGTTTCCATCAATTAACATGCAATAATAAACTCCGGAAGGCAAATCGGAAAGATCCAATTGAATGGTTGCCGGATTTTCAAAATTTCCGTTTAAAGATAAAACTTTTTTACCAAACAGGTCAAACACCGCAACTTCAGTCACGGTATGGTTTTCGTGTGAATCAACAAAAACAGTTAGCTGTGTACTTGCAGGATTTGGCACTAATTTTACAGTGCTATGTCCTTTAGTTATTGTACCTTTTTCAGTACTTACTGCTTTTGTATCCTGGTCTCCATTGCTCGTTCTTAAACTGTTAACATTCAGCCTGTGCGGTTCCCTAAAATATACCTGATCCATTACCGAGCTTAATACACCTTGTGTCGCAAAAGCTTCGATTAGCAGACAAATCTATACTATTTATCGTTACATTAAACATTACATGCGATTAATGCAAAATATAGTTTTCAACACTTTTGTAAAAGTTGCTATTCCCTAAAGTTAGCAGACAGAAAGGCTTTGAATCAGAGTCCCAATGCATACTTTAAAGTTTCCTATATCAAAAATCCCTACTATAATAAGAAAGCAGGGGTATTAAAATTGCAAGAGAAAATTAATCATGAAATAAAAAACTCCGTATGGGGCGAAGCACTTATGGTTTATGAGACTAAGTGGACCAAATAAAAAATGCAGCACTAATCATTAAGTCAGGAACGAAGCCCTTCCGCACGAGTAAGCACATTCACAATTCCCTCTAAATCCTATCGCAAACCAAAAATTGTAAATAAGCTTCCCTTCTGCCTTCCCTAAGCTAGGATTTAATTTTTTTTCTCCCCTCTCTAAAAAAAACAAAACACACAACCCACACTGCGCCTGTCACTATTCATTGACGTTATACTGCAATTCGAAAGTAATAGTAGTTACCTAGACAAGTGGGAAATGCCAACGGCTAACATTGCATACCCTCAAGTGGCGGTCTAGGTACTCTATTGCAAAGCCTTGAATTTCTATTAACTTTGCTGCTCGCGGTTTTTGGTTCGGTGCAATAATCGCCACCTGCGTATATGCAAATACCGTTAGCCGTAAGCATTGCGGAGAGGTGCGACAGACGGGACAGTCAGCCTTTTTCATTGAGAAACTTTTGTACAATTTTCAACATGTCAAGCAGGCCATTGCTTCGTGCTTTGTTTTTTTCCTCCCCGCATAAAAAAATTGAAATCCCAACCGCACAAAATAGCACTTTGCCTTTTGCCCCAATCACACAATCTAACACTCCTTGGCAAAAGTCAAAAAGCTATTTTTTACCACGCGAGTTTCTGCTAAATCTTTCAGAATAGAATATGTTTTTCAATATAAATAAACAGTAAGATAAACTTAAAGTTTATTTTGGCTAATAATTTGAGATTGAAAACTAATATTCCAAGATCAGAATCCCATTTTTTTTTCATTTGTAATTAAAGTTATATTTTGCTAACCCTTTATTAGTTCCAATCCATAGATTGCCTTCCTGATCGGAGGTGATAGATAAAACGGTATCAGAGGGCAGTCCTGAATTTCTTGTATTAATTATATCCCATTTCCCCTGACCATACTTAATTATACCAAGTTTATCAGTAGCAATCCATATAGTATTATTTTTGTCAATATGAATATCAAAAATATAAGTATTTAAACTATTTTCAAGTGCAGGATAAGAAGGCTTATGTACCCTCCATACATTCCCATCAAAACTTATTAATTCGTTTTTACTTCTCAACCATTTAACTCCATCATTATCTATTTCGATGTTGAAATATTCTTTATTGGGCATACCTGAATTATCAGGGGTATAAGTTTTCAATTCGTTATTTTTAAATAAAACTAGTGAAGGAATTGGATTGGTTATTAGCCAAATTGTATTATTATTTTTATCTATAGCAAAGTCTTTTAATTGGTTCTTAGGAAAATTAATGATTTCGTAATTAAACAATTCAAACTTTTGTTGATTATATTTATACAAACGATTATTAATAATCCATAAATTCCCTATATTATCTTCTCGAATTCTTATAGCGTTCCTAGGGTAGGTTGTATCCGTTTTGGGAGGAAAAGTTTTCCAATCACCATTAAACTTCATCAATCCATTTTCAAAATTATGAACCCATTTATTGTTATATGAATCTATTGTTAAATGATCAGCATAATTAAGAGGATCACCTCCAGCCCCAGGAATGGTATAGTTTAAAGAATTGCTCGAATCGAACTTCACGAGTACAACCGAAAAATTATTTATCCAGATATTATAATCTCTGTCAATCCTAATATTTCTTATAACATTATATATTAAATTTGTATTTGAAGTATCATATACAGTCCAACCTTCCTTATTTGCAAGTTCTGGAAGCGGATCAGTTTTGCACGCAAAAAACAAAAACAGAAAAAACAGAAATATAATTTTATTCATGATTTAAATTTTATTAAAAGTAAATAAAAAATTTATCATAGAATTAACTTACCTACAAGTGCTTTAAGCCTAAAAAATTAATTATTTTTCTCGTTAATTTCTTTCCTTTATTTTCAATACTGATCGAGAAAGTCAGGAAACGAAAACCCTTCCTGTCTTGTCCTGAAATAGGTTTACACTAAAAAAGTGTAAAATGGACAAAAAAATCATTCAAAAATCGAATAGACTTTTCAGCGAGTCGGAGAAACATGAAATTATAAAAGAGCTGTTTGCAAACCA
>JACCXN010000051.1 GCA_013696965.1 Bacteroidota bacterium
CCTGTAAATTCTAATTTCTGTTTCATGTGTTTTGTCTTATTTTTTATAGTCACATGGAATGCTTGGCATTTCATTCTTTTTTGTGTTTTTATGGACATATCCAAAACGTATCCAAATGTATCCAAAAACAAAATTACTAAAATGTGGCCGCATTTTGCCACTGCCTGCATTTTTTTTAACTAAAGGGATGGTGTTTTGTTAGTAAGTCCGTTAACCCTGTCAGCTCCTGTACTTCATAATGTTCTGTACTGCTTATCCATTTGTGGCCTGCCATATATTGAACCTGTCTTTTATCGTACATTTTTATCCAGTTCAGAATCACGCTTGCCCTTATGTGCCCTGCATTTTTGATTACTGGATTGATGCCTTTTAATTCATTGGACAAGTATTGCATGGTATTGGAAGGGTGGCACTCAAAAAGTTTTTCGCTTGTGAATTTCGATTCTGTAATATACCTGTGCAATAAAATGATTTGTCTTGATTCCAATTTTAATTCCCTGCTGTTGCTTCTTCTTGTTGATGGTATGTAAATCATTCCTTCGTTTAATTTCACATGATTGATTTCAATCTTATCCAGTTCTCCGCTATGCACTGCTTGCCCTATCATTAATCCCAATATCACAACATTTCTTTGGTGCACTGCTTTATGCTTCTCTTCCCTGTAACGCTCTCTTGGTTTTGCGTATTCCTGGTAAAGGTTTTCCAGTTCTGTATGGCTCAAGGGGTTTACTATTACATTTTTTATTGCTCCTTTGATTCTCAACCGTCTTGCCGGATTAATTTCCATTGCTCCTTCGTCTTTCAGGTGCTCAAAATATTTTCGTATGCTGTTTATTCTGATGTTCAGAGTTTGCACGCTTAAGGCTTTGCTTTTCATGCTCTGCACGTATCCCAATAGTTCATTGTAGGTAAGATGTGTTATTTCTTCAATGCCGTTTTCTTTTGTCCAGGCTTCAAAGCGGACAAGGTCTTTCAGGTGTTCGCTGATGGTTCTCTGGGCAAGCCCTTTGTCTTGCAAATAATATTCAAAACTCTGGAAATTCATGCTCTTCGTTTTTAAGTTGGTTAACTATATGCGTGTAAATCTGTGTTGATTCCAGTGAGCCATGCCCTAAAAACTTGGCTATTTCTTCAATGGGCATTCCGCTTTGTAAAAGATGGGTGGCAATGCTGTGCCTTAAACTGTGAGTGCTAAAATGTTTTTCTATACCCGATCTTTCTTTCATGAACTTAAACCTTCCTTCAAAGCTTTTCATCCGTTTGGCTTCCGTATTCAAAAAGAGTGCCTCCCCGTCTGCATCCTGCTTTTTAAACCCTTTCTTCACATGCCAGGCTGTTTGGTTATCCTGTAAAAACCAGTAACGCCCTTCTTCTATATAGGATCTTATATCTTCTGAATGCTTCAGTGCAATGGGCACATAGCGTTGTTTGTTTCCCTTGCCTTTCCTTACAAAAACAAGGCGTTTGAGTAAGTCTATATCACTGAGGTTTAATTTGCTTCCTTCATCTTTTCTTAAGCCGCATCCATAAAACATGGCTATTATTGCCCTGTCCCTTTGTCCCATTGCAACACTGTTGAATGTTGGGTGCGGCTCATAGGTGCTTTCATATAGCTTTTTTATTTCTGCCTGTGTCAATATGGTTCTTTCGTCCACTTGGTTTGCTACTCGCTTTGTAATGATGTCCAAAACATGTTTGCCTGTCTGGTTAACATAGCGGGCAAAAAGGTTAATACTTGTCATGTAGCTGTTAATGCTGCTGCTGCTTAACGCCCCGCCATTTCTCAGGTTTCCTCGGATTTGTATGTGTTTTATAAAATCGCTGATGTGCCTTGCTTTTATTTGTGTAACATGCTGTATGTTCTTTTGCTCCAGAAAGTGGAGTATTTCACGAATTTGCAAGGGAGAACCGTTTACCGTGCGTTCTGCATAACCAAGTACGTCCAGCCATTCCTTAAAGCCCTGTTCCAGATATTTAAAGTTGCTGCTTTTCAAATGCAGGTGTTTCATGATTTTGGGTTTTAGAAATTGGGTTGTTGTTTTTTCTTTAGGGGGTGTCTTTTTGTTTTTGTGGAACTTCTTTGTTTTTTATGCTCTTTCTCTTTGATGACAGGCTTTTAAGTGGTTCGTTTTTTAAAAGAACTTCTTGTAACTTCTGAACTTCTTGCTTTCTTAGTTGCTCTAATATTTGCCCTGATTCTTTTTTGTCCTTTTTATGGCCAGGGCGAATATTGCTGCTGCCTGTTTTTCTTTTTCCTGTAAGTGCAGCAATATTTCATCCAGTACCGTATTGATGCGCTCCTGCAATTGCCCGTATTCCTCAAAGCTGCTCACTTCATACCCGTAGCCTTTCTTTTTGTCCCCTTCTTTTTTTCTTACATAATCGTACTGCTGCAATTCTACCATGTATTTTTTTTGCTTGCTGTGCTCTGTTTTCAGTACTGCCCGTATTTCCTTATTGCTAAAGTGTTTCAGGTTGTTTGTTCTTACATATTGTTTGATGAATTCAAAATAGCTGCGGCAGGCTCCGCTTAACTCATCCGATTTCCTAAGCAGTATATGCTTCATCAGGGTGTTGGCCTCTGCAATGTCTTCTAAAGTTGTTTCTATGTAAATCTCCCCCGTTTCTTCATCCGCTTTCTGCTCTCTCTGGTATTGCTTATAAAAAGTGATGGCTTCTATAAATGCGATGTAATGGGCGTTTGTCCTTCTTGGCTTAAATACGTCCTTTGGTATTTTTAAAAATTCTGCATAGGGGTTTATTACTTTGACGGGCTGCAATACCCTTTGCGTGTTCTGCAACAATTCTATTGTCTGCTTTTGCTCATACAGGTTGATTTTTCCGGCACTCAATAATCTTTGAAAGTGCATTACTTTTTCGTCCTGTTCTTCGCTTTCATCTATGTAGATAAGAAAAGAACGGTTTGCATTGTCTTCATAAATGCGTGACTGAGTGGTACATCCTGCAATGCTTACAGGGCCGTAAACAACCAGGTGTATTGTTTTGGCATTGCCTTTTTTGTCCTTGATGGTTACGGTCTTGCTTATCTTCTGCTTGCTTTGCAGTTCCCTTAATGGATAAAGGGCTGCAAGCACTCCGTCCAGATCTTCTATCAATACTACTTTATGCCCAAGCTCGTCTTTGTCAAAGTAATAAAAGGCGTTTCCGGTTAATGAGGTAATTTCTATTTTATCTTCCTGCGGTATGAGCTCCCCCACTTTTTCCTGCAAATGGCTTTTTCCAACTCCCGAACTTCCAAAGCTTACTATGTGCAAGGGCCTGTATGTTTTGCGGGATGTGAAGATCAGGTACATTAAAAGCCTGTTGAGCTCTTCTCCGATCACTCCCGATTTTCCTATCATTTCATTTGTACGCTCAAGCAAATCCGGTTCTTTTAAAAATGCCAGGGCTGCCTGTTTTTCCTGCTCTGTAAGCATTTTTTTTGTTTCCTGTTTTACTGCCTGTTTCTGGATTTCTTCAAGCCTGTAGTTTTCCAGCTCGTTGATCAATGTTGCAATTGCTTTGCTGATGTAACTTGTCCCGATCTCCAAGCGCTCTGCCGTTTTGCGCAAAAGCTTTTCTACCTGTGTATCGTTGTACAAGTCCAGGTTGTGCCGGATGGCCTGCCCTTTGAACTCTACTTTTATGGTCACTCTTAGCCTGTCCAGTCCCTCCAATCTTATTCCTCCCAATATGCTGAATAAAAACTGCTCGTACTTCCAGGTTATGTGTTCGGGGTTGTGGGTGTTTATATTGTTTGCCATGTCTTTAAAATATTATTTATGCTTTATGCTATATTATATTTTATACAAATATATGTTTTATACAATACAAAATCTATTCCTTAAAAATATTAATCCTATTTAAACAGATATTATATTAGATTTGTATCAATAAACACGCAAAGAATGAATATTCCTGCCAATATAAAAAGACTAAGAAAGCTTAAAAACCTTTCCCAGAAAGAAGTGGCTGCGGCTATTAAAGTTGGTCAGGGGCAATACTCTGTGATTGAAAGCGGTAAAATCACTCCCACTATTCCCACATTGGAAAAGATTGCCAAAGTACTGGAAGTAGATATTGCCGAACTGTTTAAAAAGCCCGGCAAAGAAGATGAAATAAATATGTCTATTCTTGAAAAGGTAAGGATGATTGATACCCTGGATAAGGATGAGAGGGACTGCCTGCTTAAAATGATTGATATTGCCATTGCCAAAAAGAGAATGAAGGATAACCTGGCTTCTATGATGGCTCAATGATTTTTAAGAAAATAATAAGTTAGCAGAAAAACCAACTTGTTATTTTCTTCGCATTAAACTGTTCCTTTTGCAATTTTGGTAAGATAACCAATTGTTAAGATCAATATAATTAATACAATTGCACCGATTATTTTATTAGTTACAGAATCTACAAAATGTGTAGATATATCTTGGTCAGAAGTACCGTAGAAAATTTCACTAATCTTTCTTTTTTTTCTACTAAACAACCATCTAACTGCAGCTCCAATATAAGCAAAAACTATTCCTGCAAACCCCATAATTAATTCCCTGATTCATCTTTACTATCAGCACTTGTTTCAACTAAATTATTGGATACTAAATGATTTAGCTATATAATCATATACTTTCTCGAGAGACTCAAATTGATTTGCGAGACTCGTACAACCTATTAAATGGACTTTATTAGGGGAATTTACAAAATACATTGTTGATATTACAGAATTTCCATTAACAAGAAAAACACATTTCAATTTTTCAGATTTATACTCATCTATAATTAGATTGCTTCTTTCTAACAAATTAAACTCTAAGAATGACTCTTCCATATTAATTAAACTCTCATCAACTATTTCAGTTAAATTTATTTTTGATTGATCAGTTTCAGCTATTTTAGTAACATGAATAGTGTTTGATATATTCATATTTTCGGCATCGTTGTTTAACTTAGCACCAAAAAGCATATCCCCTTTTGCATCTATTAATTCCCAAGATGAAGGATATTCGATATAAATTCCATTTTCTTTACTGGAAAAGCTATTTAAAGAAAAAGTTATTCCATTATATGTTATAACTTTTTCTTTTTCAATTTGACAACTATAAACTGACAGTAAAAAAATTACTACAATTATTTTAATTGTTTGTTGTTTAATTTTCTTCATACTAAATCTCATTTTATTCACTTAACTTTTATTAACTTTTGAAAGTTTTCCATTAAAGATTTTGCACAATCATTGCTATAGAAATCAATAAACCAATAAATACCTACAAAAAACAAAAAGCCAAATAATTTTTTTATTAATATATCATCAGATAAACCTGGAATAAAAGTAATCAACATTAAAAACACTAATATAATTTTAAAAACTAAAAATAAATTATTAGGCCTGACCTCTATATCCATTTTAGCCATATTATTTTTATCAATTATTTTTCCCTTCAATACAGCTGTGTTGATTACTCCTGGCTCATCTAATAAACCAATATTAAAATAAGGATAAATAACAAAGTGTTCATCACTGACTTCTATAAAATCTAAATTATAAGGATGTTTTCCATTGTGTTTTAACTTTTTGAAATCTTCTAAAATTTCTTTTCGAGTTAAACATATTTGCATTTTATAGTTTTTATTTCTAATTATTAAGAATAATAAATTTTTTATAAAATTCAAAATTTTAAACAGCATCTTAATTGGCTAATTATATTATTTCGTAACTGCTTCTGCCCCCGCTTCAGATGAATAATCTAGCCCTAAAATAAACTTCAAACTTGCGGAAGTTTTTGCTGCAGCCTTTACCGATGTATCTCCAGTAGGATTTTTCGTATAAGTTACTGACCCTTTTACAGGCACTGCTTGCACAGATGTTGATGGAGATGTATATGAAGCCTCATATTTTTGTGTTCCTTTGACATATTCTGCATCGGAATCAATTTTAAACTTATTAGCAACTTTAACACTACCTACTGGTGTTTTTGCTGCAACAGATGTTTCAACATCCCCTGTAAAGAATTTAAAACTAAAATCCGAATTAGATTCACCTGTTTTTAAATCAATTGTCTCAGTTACAGTAATTTTAAATATATTAAAATTAACAATGGTTAAATCAACACCAAACGCAGAGCCACCAAGTCCTGCCTGCGGACCAATACTAGCACTAATTTCAGATTTTTGGACTATTTTAACTTTAGGCTTATCTCCGCCAGTTGGGGGGTCGCCCGGTTTTCTTCCATCTGCATCAATAAATTTGATAGGATTATTAAAGAAAGACGAGTATGGAGACCAGGATGCCATTTCGTGTGTCAAAGGGTCAACATTCCATCTTCTTCCCAACCTTGGGTCATATCCATAATCCCCAAAACTCAAATGATTTCCAATCCCTTTTACTTCATT
>JACCXN010000052.1 GCA_013696965.1 Bacteroidota bacterium
TGGTATGCATTACTGTATCGGAACAGTGGGGGTAAGTGTTGTAGGCAATTAGCATTACCTCATAAGTTCCACCCGAATCAAATAGTTGGGTAAAGTTTTCTGAATAAAGGGTATCCCCGTTTGGAAACACCCAGATATAATGTGTGGCATTTTTACTGTTGTTTATAAAACCAATTTTTAGCGGCTCATCTTTAAATTTTTGTGTAAGGTAACCTGCCTTTACCTGGTTTGTTTCAGTAATACTTACCGTATCTGAAAAAACACAGCCCATTGCATCTGTTACTTTGTATGTATATGTTCCTGATCCAAGGCCCGTGAAATTTCCTGTTGTGTTCGTTTGGCCTGCAATGGAATACACAAAGGGAGCAGTGCCATTTTGTAACTGGCCCAGTTTAAAAGAACCATTGTTATCCCCGCAAATGCCATTGGTAACATTAACAGTATCTGGCCTTGGCTCTTTAACAAGTACCCGAACAGGCAGTACTTTGGAGCAGCTATCCGTACTCCAAATGCGGCAGGTGTAGGTTGTGGTTTTTTGCCCTGCAAACACAGGGTTTGGGCAGTTGTAGCAGCTTAAATTCTGTTGGGGAAGCCATTCGTAATTTATTCCTCCTGTTGCTGTTAATTGGGCTTTTGTTCCTGAACAGATTGTTGTGTCTTTGGCTATAGTTGTTGTGAATGGATTGCAGGTTGTATTGTAAGCAAAGTTAAAACCTAATAATGGGTTAGAATAAAGAGCAACTCCTTGGTGAATTACCTTATAATTAAATGATATGGAATTGTAGGTCAATTGATTTTTTATATCAGCTAATCCGTCACTGCCTTTCATTACATTATTAGCTATATCATCATCTAATCCAAACAGTTGATTATTTTGATAATAAAAATGACCTTTTACACCACATCCAAATAATTCGTTTACTGCATCTGAACCACCAATTAATCCTAATAAATTATTTTCAACATAAACATAAGATCCATCATAAATGGTATCTGCCATTCGATCTGAAATAATTGACATACCTACTGGCATCATGCTATTTATCGGATTAACTTTTGATAAATAATATTGATTATTAACACTTGTATTTTTATCATTAAGTACAATAACCAGATTAGTAACAGGTAAAATTGGGTTTTCATAAAGAATTACTATATATGGACAGCCGACAACACAATTTAAACATGGTGCAATAGGTTGTGGCGGAATTTCAATATTATAATTAGTAATTATTGGGGAAATGTCATTTGTGATATCTACAGCATGAATTGAGTAATTAGGGGCAGAGGCAATAAAATTATCTATTATTTTACTTACTTTATTTTGATTATTAATATTATAAATCTTTCCATTCAATTTTATATCTGCAGGCGATGTTTCTATCCCAATTTTATAGCTAAATAAAAAAGCTTTCCTTACAGTGCTACCAGGTTCTATATATACATTAAAATTTCCGTTGCCAGCACCCATGCAGAAGGAAAATCCCGCCACAGTAACTCCACCGTTAAACACATCCTGATAATATATTTGTTGTCCATGTGAAAACAAGGAAAAAGTCAACAAAAAATTTACTATGTATATAATCCTCATAGTCACAAAAATAGCAAGGTTTGGAAGAATGTGCAAATAATTGTTAAAACTATTTAAAACTTTATTTGCAAATCCATTTTTTTTTTTACGACTTTTGCTCGGAGAAAATCATCCATTGGTCTTCAATAACTATAAATTCATTTAAATAAATTTGATTATGAAAAAACAATTGGTACTGCTTTTTTGTTTGCTTTTCTCTGGAATAGCAAACTTGCGGCTTGATGCACAAAATAATGTTTGGTCGTTGCCTGGACAATATAAAATTGGTGAACTTCTCCAAACTCTCCCCACCCCAGCAAACCCAGATCCGGATTCACCACATCTTTATTACCAAGGCCAGCCTTCATTATATACTCATAATGCCATGCAGGATGCACAAGGCAAATTGCTGTTTTTTGTTGTAGATGGTGTAGTGTATGACAAAAACGGAAGATTTATTGATGAATTAACAACCTTTCTAATTAGTAATGATAAAAAAGTAAAAGGAACTTCAGAATTTATGATTGTTCCAGATCCTGGGAATTGCCAGCGGTATTATTTCTTCACCTTACAAAGGTATGCTGATAACGTTACATCTGATCAATCACCTTATTATGGTATTTTAGATTTATCTCTCCCTCATGTTATAAATCCTAATGGCCCGGTGAGAGGGGCTATGATACGTTTTAACACTTTAGACAATATGCAGGATATTCAAAATATGATGCCTGGATTTACTTGCTATACAGTAAACGGTGGAAAATTCGGAAATAGATTTCTTGCTGCATCTCCTCTAAGGCCAAATAATTCTAGGTTTGTTTTTGTTTCCAGTGGCTTTACCATTTATAGACTTGTAATTACACCATCAGGTTTAGTATATGATGGTATTGCAACAGAAATGACACTTGCTTCTTGTGAAACTATGAATCACAGAAGTGAAATGGAATTGATTGTTAATAGCAATGGTAATTATTCTATTGCCTGTCCTAATCGCTTTGAATCTTTTGGTGGCGGACTTAATCAAATATATATTGCAGAACTTGATTTTGCCACCGGAAATCTCATACCAGGATCCGAAAGAAATATTCAAATTGCAGCTGTAGATAATATTAGAGGTATTGAATTTTCACCCAATGGACGTTTTTTATATTTTACGGCTGAAAATCATGGAATAAAATATTTTGATATATTAAATTCTACACTTCATACAGTAGGTTTTAATACAAATGAGTTTAGAAAATCTTTCATAGAATTAGGTAAGGATGGAAAATTATACTTCCCGGTACAAAATCGTATGGCTACACTTTCAAATCCAGATCAGCCCGATTTTGTCAATAACTGGAATAACCATTTCATTTCTATTGAATACAATGAAAACAATGCGGGTTCTACCCTGCCTGGAATGCCAGCCTTTACCCTCCCTGATCAAATTGATGGTATGGATTATAAGGATCACTTTTTTGCAAATGTAGCATGTTGCAGGGCAAATAACGACTATTTTTTAACATCGCATACTTTCCCATCTGGAACTACCGAATGGTGGGCATCCACCCCAAATGAAATACTTACAATACGCGATGAACTAATAGTACCAAAGGGTGCTACTTTAATTT
>JACCXN010000053.1 GCA_013696965.1 Bacteroidota bacterium
TGAAAGTTACAGAAGGTTAAGTAAAGATTTTGAATATCATACTGATACAAGTGAAACTATGATACAATTAGCAATGATTCGACTAATGCTTAATAGAATTAAAAATTAAATTCAAAACAGTTTCTAATAATTCCAGAATTAACCCTCTAATAAATTCACCTAATGCTGAATTCGAGCAACGAATTAACAAAACAGCTAAAGAAGTTAATCGGATAAATATTAAAAATTGATGTTAATCAAAAAGGGGGAATAAAATTTTCATAAAAAAAGCGCCTCAAAGAATTGAGGCGCTTTTTTTATAGAAAAATTAATCGCTTAGTTAGTAATATATACCTTTTCAACTACTGTACCAGTGGCAGTTACTACTTTAACAAAATAAACACCCTTTGCCTCATTTGAAAGGTCAAAAGATAATTTATTGTTTCTTGTATTTGTTGCACTAATTACAGAACCAATAGCATTGTAAACAACAACAGTAGCATTTTCTGAAGTACTTACATTAAAGATACCATTGGATGGATTAGGATAAATAGAAATTACACTATTTATAGTTTGCTTGTTAATAGAAACAGCCACAATTGTTACAGTTTCAAATTGAGACACAGAACCACAACCATCAGTAACAGTAAGTGTAACTGTATAGGTTCCATTTACAGTATAGGTATGAGATGTTGTAACCCCAGAACCTGCTGGTGAACCATCACCAAAATTCCATGAATAACTCAATGATCCTGTTCCTGTAGAAGCCGATGCATCAAAATCAACTGCAACACCACTTACATTAACTTGAGTAAATGAAGCAACAGCTGCAGCATTTACTGCTATTGTAACATCATCCATTGCACTACTTGGAGAAGCACATGCTAAGCTTGATTCCAATTCAACAGAAAGAACATTTCCATTAGTAAATGCTGAAGAAGTATAAGCATTACCAGTTCCAACTGAAACCCCATCTACAAACCATTCATAAGTAGGAGAATTTCCGCCATTGCTTTGGGTTGCGTTAAAAGTAACTGATGCTCCAGAGCAAATAGTATTGTTGCCAGAAATAGTTACAACTGGTTCAACTGTCATTCCAGCATCAACAGTAATTATCGCTGGTGCAGAAGTTGCAGTTGAAGAAGTTGTGCAATTTGCATTTGATGTCAAAACTACAGACAGCTCATCCTGATCAGTAAAAGAATCAGAGGTAAAAGTATTGCCAGTACCAACAGAAACCCCTCCAATAAACCAAGTATAAGTAGGAGCTGAACCTCCGCTTAAAGGAGATGCAGTATATGTTATTTCGCCACCAGGGCAGGTAGGATTACTTCCATTTGTTAAAGAAATGCTTACAGATGGTGTAACACTATTGTTTACTACCATAGTTACAGCATTGGAAGTTGCAGTTGGATTGCTTAAACAACCTGTAGCATTAGAAGTCATTACACAAGTAATCACATCTCCATTATTTAAAGCAGAAGAAGAGAAAGTGCTTCCTGAAGAAGTAGAAGTTGATCCAACAAACCATTCATATGTTGGAGCAGTTCCTCCTGAAGTAGGAGTTGCAGAAAACATTACTGCATCACTTACGCAGGAAGGATTAGTTCCACTAGTTAAAGCGATGTTAACAGCTGGTATTACAGCTGGTGCAACTGTTATCGTTGATATTTTTTCATCAAAGCACCAACCTGTTCCCCATCTGTATAATACACTAAATAAGGAAACATCATATGACCCAGATGTTGAAAATGCATAGTTAACTGCAGCACCGGTGTTTTCAATAGCCGGTTCACCAGTACCCAAATCCCACTCATAATAAGTATAAGTTCCGTTAGAAAATTTATTTAAGAATACAACAAGATTGTACATTTTGTTATTCAAAACAGAAGAAGAAGTATTAACAAAATTAACGTTGGTTCCAGAACAAATTTGTGATGGACTGGATGTGAAATTTGAAGTTAAATTATAACTAACAACAGGCTGAATTAAATGATCGAAATCACGATTAGCAGTTGGAGAATTCCATTCTTTTACTTTTTCCCAACCGTATGTTGCACTATATATTAAATTTAACTCTTCACCTCTACCACTCAAAGTATCACCTGCAGCATTCCAATAGCTGTTATAAAAGGCTGCTTGAGTACTTAAGGTGTTACGAATTGCTAAAACATAGGCAGAATTAGCAACAACCGGTACAGCGAAATTTACATTTCTTTGCATACCTGCAAGCGTTGTTTGATAGTCAATTGTAACAAGTGAGGAAGCTAATGCAGCTCCCGTAGGAAGACTATCAGCACCAGCTAAATAGATTCTGGCTTCTATAACAGTAGTTGTTCCTGCTCCAGTTGTTCTTCCGAAAAAAGAAAAACCATGCACAGTAATTGGCTGAGGTGCATCAAAATACTGACCAGCAGTGGACCATGTACCACCATCAGTATATAAAAATCCTCCAACTGTATTTCCTATGTTCTTTTGATAACCATACCATACAGTATCATTTGGACATGCAACTGATCTTGATGCTTTTTCATTTAGTGTTGTAATTCCAGAATAATTTTTTTCTAGATTGTCTTGCAAGGTTAATGTTGTAGGAGCTGTGCGATTTTGGGAAAAAGCGCTCGTTCCTAAAGCCATCAATGCAAACAGACTAAGTAGTTGTTTTTTCATATTTATTGCTTTTTTATTGTTAGTAAATTTATTAATACGCAATAATACAATAATATTAAGTGAATTTAAAAGGAAATGTGCTTTTTTTTAAAAATAATTTATGGGAATAAATTAGCACTATTCCTTTCTAGCAAGGAGTACGTAGCTAATAACTGGAAGAAATAATCATAAGAATGAAAAAAAATGCTTATTCTGAAAGCAGTTTATCTACAAAGAATGTAGTTTGTTCAACATATTTATTGTAATAATTCCCTGTTCCAGGGCCAGTAAAGCCCGTGTGAATTTTTCTTACATTTCCTTTTTTATCCACAAAAATAGTAGTAGGAAAGGCCATTACATGATTTAAAAAAGGCAATGTCTGTGATGCAGCTTTTTTACTGGATGTTCCAGCTATTAAAAAATCATATTGTGCATTTGCTTTTTTTACTAATCGTTCAACATTTGTTTTTGCCTTGTTAAAATCAGATGAAGTTTCATATGCAAGTGCAATAATTTCAAGCCCTTTATTATTGTATTCTTTGTATAACTGATTCAAAAAGGCTGTTTCATCAAGGCAATTTGGACACCAGGATCCCATAATTTGAACAATTACAACTTTATTGTTGTATTTATTATCTTTAAAAGATGTTTGTTTACCAGATAAATTAGGGAAAGAAAAATCAATTTCAGTAAAGCCATTATTTAAAAAAGTAAGAGAATCTGCATCAGGAAGGGTGAAATTATCATTTGGTTCAGCCAACCATTTTTCACTCCAATGCAACCCTGACCAAAAATCTCCTTCCAGTCGATTGTTTTCAATTTTTGCTTTAAACAAAAATGCATGAGCTCCATTAAAACTCGAAAACACAACTTCATCACCATCTACAATGCCCTCCAGATACCTGTAATCTCCTGTTGGGGTAATAATTGTTCCTGTTACAATTTCATCCTTTTGCATGAATTCACCAATTGCTTTATGAACCATAAAATCGCCACTTTCTGAAGGATTGTAAAATCCTATTTCCCATCTTCCTGTTATGTTGTGGTTTGGTTTATTCTTAGCTTCAAACCGTTTAATTACAGCGTGATTTGCCTTAAAAGGAATCACATTGTTTTCTGTCCTTGCATTATTATACCAATTACCTATTAATTCATCTCCAGTTGTTTTGCCTCTAATCTCTGAATCAAAAACTGGGAGTTTTATAAAAAAAGAATCCCCTTTTAAAATAATCTCGTCTACAAAAATCCTTTCATCTCCATTTGATATTTCAAACTGGTAACTCCCTACTGTGTCTTTTACTTCGAACAAAAATGGCAATGAATTATTACTTAATTCCAAAACTCCTCTCCATTTACCTAAAGCAATGCCATGTGCAGTTTCGGTTTGTTTATCCAAATTGCAGGAAAAAATAAAAACTAAAGAGAATGAAAATAAAAGGGCTTTATTTCTACCTATCTGAATCATATTATAAAAATTTTGCATTAACATGGTAATTTGTCTTATATATAAATCTAATGCTTAGTTCTCCAAGAATGCTATATCCTGATTTTTTAGTGTATTGCATGTACTGTTTAGAACTAAATAAGGCGTTAGTATTGTTTTTCTCAATCTTGACAAAAGTACAAGAATTATTTTCATACAAGAGTGATATATTACGAATTGTGGAAGATTCTTCTATTGAATTATAATAAATTTCATATGAATCACCTGAAACAACAATTGTATCAACGGTAAACGAATTAATTAATGCAGGTTTGTTAATGTCAACATCAATAAATGCAGCTAGTTCCTTTTGCCAATCAGGAGTTTTAATTATTTTATCTTCTCTTTCTTCGTCTTTACTTATTTCTTTTATTATTGGATTTTCTGTTTCATTTAATCTTTTTAATTCCTCAATAAAAAATCCTGGAATATCAAAATGCTTTTGATCCACCTTTGGAGCAATTTCCAAAAAATCACAGCATGAAAACAGAAAAACAATAAAAACAACAAAAAAAATATTTTTCACAAAGGATTAAAATAAAAATCCCCACATGAAAAGTGGGGATTGTAAAACATTGTTAAAGGCCGAATTTAATTCCCTGAGCAAGGGGTAAATCATCACCATAATTAATGGTATTGGTTTGTCTTCTCATGTATATTTTCCATGAATCAGACCCGGATTCCCTGCCTCCCCCTGTTTCTTTTTCTCCCCCAAAAGCTCCGCCAATTTCAGCACCTGAAGTTCCAATATTAACATTGGCAATTCCACAATCAGAACCTTGTTGAGAAAGGAACATTTCTGCCTCTCTAATATCCTTGGTCATAATTGCTGATGACAATCCCTGTGGAACATCATTTTGAAGAGCAATTGCTTCTTCCAAAGTGGAATATTTCATCAAATAAAGAATGGGTGCAAAGGTTTCATGCTGAACAATAGCGTAATGGTTTTCAACCTCAGCAATACAAGGTTTCACATAGCATCCGGATTCATATCCTTCTCCTTGAATAACGCCTCCATCTACAACCATTTTTCCTCCCTGCTGCTTAATTTTTTCAATAGAAGCCAAATAATTGTTAACAGCATCCGTATCAATTAATGGACCTACATGATTTTTCTCATCCAAAGGATTGCCTATTCTCAATTGAGTATATACTTTTTCTAATTTTAATTTAAGCAATTCATAAATGCTTTCATGAATTATAAGCCTTCTTGTTGTTGTGCATCTTTGCCCTGCAGTACCAACTGCGCCAAAAACTACTCCTACAAGAGAAATATCCAAATCCGCATTTGGAGTAATAATTACCGCATTGTTACCTCCTAATTCCAATAGAGATCGTCCAAGTCTTTGTGCAACTGCCTGTGCAACTGCTTTGCCCATTCGTGTTGATCCTGTAGCTGAAACAAGTGCAACACGAGGATCATTACTTAATAATTCACCTATTTTAGCATCTCCTACTATTAAGCATGAAACTCCTTCCGGAACATTATTTCTTTTGAAAACTTCTGCAATAATATTCTGACAGGCAATGGAACATAAAGGTGTTTTTTCAGAAGGTTTCCACACACATACATCACCACAAACCCAGGCAAGCATTGTATTCCAAGCCCAAACCGCAACCGGAAAATTAAATGCAGAAATAATTCCTACAATCCCCAATGGGTGATATTGTTCATACATTCTGTGCTTTGGACGCTCAGAATGAATCGTTAAACCATATAACTGACGTGAAAGGCCAACGGCAAAATCACAAATATCTATCATTTCCTGCACTTCCCCATATCCTTCCTGTAAGCTTTTGCCCATTTCATGAGACACAAGTTTTCCTAAAGGAGTTTTATATTTTCTGAGTTCATCTCCTATTTGACGCACGATCTCTCCTCTTTTTGGAGCAGGCACCATTCTCCATATTTTAAAGGCTTGTGTTGCAGTTTGTAAAACTTGCTCGTAATTATCTGCATTAGCAGATTCAACCTTGCCAACCAATGTTCCATCAACAGGTGAATAAGAGTGTATAAATTCACCATTTGCTTTATGCCATATTGTTCCGGTTGAAACTCCGGTGTTTGTTGGTTCTATACCTAGAGTTTTAAGTGCTTCGGCAATGCCAAATTCATCTTTCAATAATTGTTGTTCCATGTCTAAAAAAATTTATTCAAAATTAAAAAAATCAGTAACGGTTTAGTAAAAAATTCCAGTAAAATTATTCCAGGGAGAATATTTTGGCTATTTGAGAAGTTCCTGGCTTAATTCCTTTTTGAAAATAAGAATAAAAGGATCGATCTTTTGAGGGAACCTCTGAAGAAGAAATCCCGGCAGCTAACCTTTTGCCCTGGTAATCCAATATAGTATAATGAATTCTTACCTCCTTAATGTATTCGTTGTCCTGTATCTCATATACTGTGGTTCCTGATTTTCTTTTTACATCCAATTGATTTACAAAAACAAAATATTCTACATCATATTTTTTATTCAAATAATTCAGTAAATTTTCATTTGTAATGGTTGTTGCCATAAACTTCTCCTGATTATCCTGATTATCCAAAAGCTGGCCTTTGGATATTTTGCCCTTTTCATTAACTGACTGAATCTTTTTAGTCGAATTCCTGTTTTGTACCTTTGTTTGAGTTGAGCTTTCATCAACAGGTAAAACTTCATAACTGTAACCAATTCCTGCATAAATAAGGTCAATGTCATTTTCATATTCAGAGCCTTTTCTAAGCATACTGAGCACATTACAAATGGGTAAAAAGTTCAGGTAAAGTGCAGTGTCAACACCATTTCTGAATTTATCCCTTATTTGCTGAAAGCTTAAATTATCTGCTTCTGAAATTTCTTTGTCAAATTCCGAAAAATACATTCTTTCTTCAAAAGGAATGATCATTACTTTGTTTTTAACAACAGAATCTGTCGAATTCTTTTGAGTTTTTTCTTTTCCTCCAATTGTTAAATCCTGAGCAAATAATTGTGCTGTAAAAACCAGAAAACTTAAAACAAGAAGAATTTTTATTTCCTTCATTATTTAAACAATTTTAGAATATCATTTCCATTTGCAAAAAGCAGCAAAGAGAGCAATAGAATCATTCCTGCATATTGAGCATATTCAAGAAATTTCTCATTCGGTTTACGTCCTGTAACAACCTCATAAAGCAAAAACATTACATGGCCTCCATCCAGAGCGGGAATTGGCAGAATGTTCATAATAGCAAGAATGATTGACAAAAAAGCAGTAAAGCTCCAAAACCTTACCCAATCCCATTGGGGACTAAATGCTTTCCCTATGGTTATGAACCCTCCAACACTCTCAGAAGCATTTACATTTGGCGAAAAAAGAAGTTTCATAGATCTGATATAATCTTCAAAAGTTGTGAAAGCTTTATTCACTCCGGCTGGAATGGCAGAAGCAAGATTGTAATTTATCTTTTTTACTTCAAAAAAATCAGCAATGTCACTTTCTACCTGTATGCCCAATAATCCAGTTTCTGTTAATTGGACCTCAATATCTTCCTTAGCGTTATCTCTTATTACTGTTACCGTAATTTTTTCTCCTTTATGTTTACTCATTTGCTCTCTAAATTCCTGGAAATATTCAGTTTCCTGGCCATTTAAAGCAACAAACCTGTCACCCTCTTTTATGCCTGATTCCTCTGCAACGGAGTTTTCAGCTACCATCTGTACAACGTAAGGAATTCTCGGGGTTATGAAAGTTGCTTTTGTACTTACTAATTTTTTAAACACTTCACCTGGGATCTCCAATTCCATAACCTCTCCATTTCTTTGGATTGTAAGTGATTTTGCCTCATTAATAATTATTTCCGGCAGGATTCGCTGAAAATCTTCTACCTGTTTGCCATCTACAGCAAGGATATTATCTCCATGCTCAAGTCCCATTTCCATTGCAAGGGAGTCAGCATGAATTCCATAAGTAACATTTTCAGCTGGCAAATATTCCTCGCCTATAATAAACAACATCATGATATAAATAAAAATTGCCAGTAAAAAATTCACTGTAACTCCTCCTATCATTATAATTAATCGTTGCCACGCAGGCTTTGACCGGAACTCCCAGGGTTGAGGCTCTTGAGCAAGTTGCTCCTTGTCCATTGATTCATCAATCATTCCGGATATTTTAACATATCCGCCAAGGGGAAGCCAACCCATTCCATATTCGGTATCCCCTTTTTTAAATTTAAAGATCGAAAACCAAGGATCAAAAAACAGGTAAAATTTTTCAACTCTGGTTTTAAAAAGTTTTGCCGGTATAAAATGTCCCAACTCATGAAGAACAATGAGAATTGATAAGCTTAAGATGAGTTGCGCTGCTTGTATAAGTCCGTCCATTATTTGTAAAATTTAATGTCTTTTATATTAATTATTTAATAAATCCTTTGCTACTTTCCTTGTTTCAATGTCAGTTTGAACATAATCATCATAAACTGGCTTACTTATAAAATTTATTTTTTGCATGCATTTTTCAATGAGTTCTGGCATTTTAAAAAACGCTACTTTCTCCTGCAGAAAGGCATCAACCATTACTTCATTGGCAGCATTAATTACACATGGCATATTTCCACCGGCATTTAATGCTTCAAAAGCGAGTGCAAGGTTACGAAAAGTTTTTTTATCAGGTTGTTCAAAAGTAAGTTCAGGATAATCCAAAAAATTAAAACGTTTTATATTTGATTTTAATCTATTCGGATATGAAAGTGCATATTGGATGGGTAATTTCATATTTGGAAGCCCCATCTGTGCTTTCATCGACCCATCTTCAAACTGCACAATGGAATGTATTATTGATTGAGGATGAACAATTACATCAATTTGATTTGGTTTTAAATTAAATAACCATTTGGCCTCTATAACCTCAAGTCCTTTATTCATTAAAGTGGCAGAATCTATGGTTATTTTAGCACCCATTTCCCAATTGGGGTGCTTAAGGGCTTGTAATTTGGTTACTGTTTTTAAGTATTCTGCATTCTTGCCTCTGAATGGCCCTCCTGATGCTGTTAAATAAATTTTTTCAATTGGATTGTGAAATTCACCAACAAGGCACTGGAAAATTGCAGAATGCTCCGAATCAACAGGGTAAATATTAACTCCTTTTCCCCTTGCCTCGGAGGTGACCAGTTCCCCTGCAACAACCAGGGTTTCTTTATTTGCCAAGGCAATTTGCTTTCCAGCTCTAATTGCATTCAAAGTTGGTTTTAAACCAGCATACCCAACAAGAGCGGTAAGCACAATGTCTATCTCCTCCATTTCAACCACCTGGCAAACAGATTCAATACCAGCATAGACTTTAATATCAAGGGGCTGTAAAACCGAGGCTATATATTCGTATTTTGTTTCATCAGCAATTACAACGGCATTGGGTTTAAACTCAATTGCCTGCTTAATCAATAAATCAGCATTAAAATTGGCAGTAATTACCTCCAATTCAAATACATCTCTATGCTCTTTAATTACTTCCAGAGCCTGTGTGCCTATGGATCCTGTTGAGCCTAGAATGGCAATATGCTTTTTTTCTTTACTCAATTTTTTTATAAAATTTATTCTTTTCTGTTTGAAAGATAATTATCAAAGATGAAAAAAGTTATTATTTTGTTTTGCTTAAAATATTTCGCAAGTTAAATGTATTTGTTCAATTCATCTGCAAAAATTCTGTCATTTGATAATCTTGGAACTTTGTTCTGTCCGCCCAATTTACCCTGAGATTTCATGTAATTTATAAAGCCATCTTTTTGAACAGGTTTAATAATGAGTGTTTGCAATATGTTGCCCTTAATCAAATCACGGTAATAAATATTTAAATCCTGCATCTCTTTATCGAGCTTCATTCTAAAGGCTTCCATATCAACAGGAGTTTTTGAAAACTCAATAAACCATTCATGATAAGGCAAACCATTCAAGGGTGCAACTTGCGGAGCAACTGTATATTCAACTACTTCGGCCCCATACTCAAAAGAGGCTAATGCAATTGCTTTATCCACTTCCTCAGCTATTACATGTTCTCCAAAAGCAGATGTAAAATGTTTTATGCGGCCTGTAACAATTAAACGGTAAGGTTTAACTGAAACAAACTTAACAGTATCTCCAATGTTGTATCCCCAAAGCCCAGCGTTTGTATTTAAAATTATCACATAATTAATTCCAGCTTTCACTTCTTTTAAAGCAATACGGGTAGGATTTTCATTAAAAAATTCATCTGTAGGAATAAATTCAAAAAATATACCTGCATTTACATTCAGCAGCAATCCCGGCTCTTTTTGTGAATCCTGAAATGCAATAAAGCCTTCTGAGGCTGGGTAAGTTTCAATGGAATCGATCTTCTTTCCTATAGTATTTTCAAACTTTGACCGGTAGGGCTCAAAGTTAACTCCCCCATAAATAAACAGGGAAAATTTTGGAAAAACAGCAGCAATATTCTTTTTTCCTGATTTCTCAATTATTTTATCAAAATACATTTGCACCCAAGAGGGAATACCACTAATAAGGGTCATTTTTTCATGCAATGTTTCATTGGCAATTACATCTACCTTATGTTCCCAATCCTCAATGCAATTGGTTTCATAAGAAGGTACCTGATTCTTGCGTAAATATCCTGGCACATGATGATTTACAATTCCTGAAAGCCTTCCGAGGTTAATACCTCCTATTTTAGTTAAAACAGGGCTACCAGATAAAAAAATCATTTTCCCTTCAACAAAATCAGTTTTTCCAGTTTCTGCAATATAGGAAAGTATTGCATTTCGAGCTGTATTTATATGATTAGAAATGGATTGTTTGGTTATAGGAATGTATTTAACTCCAGAAGTGGTACCAGAAGTTTTGCAAAAATATATAGGTTTTCCTTTCCATAAAACATCGTTTTCTCCGGCAATAATTCTATCAATATAAACCCGATGTCCTTCATAATCTCTTATAGGAACATATTTTTTGAAATCAGCATAGGATTTAATTTCGCAGAAATTATGGTCCTTCCCAAAAGCTGTTTTTTTTGCCCCATCCAATAAGGATATAAAAACATTTTCCTGTGCTTTTAAAGGTTCTTTGCTCCACTTATTAATTTCAGCTGCAATGTATCTGGCAAATATTTTACTTAAAGATGCTTTTAATCCCATATTAAAAAATTATATAATCCTGAGGATTAATTGCAATCCCATTATACCATAATTCAAAATGAAGGTGGGGCCCGGAAGTTAAATCACCAGAATTGCCAATAATGGCTATTGCCTCCCCTGCCTTAACATAATTTCCTGTCTTTTTCAATACTACTGAATTGTGCTTGTATACAGAAAGCATATTATCCTCATGTTGGATTTGAATAACATTTCCATATTCAGTTGTCCATGATGAAAACACAACTGTACCATTGAGCGTAGCTTTAACCACTTCATTCTCTGCAGCTGCTATATCAGTTCCATAATGGCCTTCAAAAACATTAAATGATGCGGTAACAGTACCATTTATTGGGGTAAAGAAAAAAAAGCTGCTAATACTTTTCTTTTGGTTTCTTTCCTCTTTTGAAGTCAAACTGTATAAATCCTGGGATTCTATCTGGTCTCTTAATAAAGAGTCCTCTTTGGACTTTACAAGAATGATATTATCGTAATTTTTTGTAGAATCGGGCATTCCTGTGATTTCATCAACCGGTATTTTCCCCTCAAGTACATTTGCTAGTGAATTTAAATAATAATTTTTCATTTTTATTTCCTGCTCAAGTGAATCGGCCTTAAGTACTGCTTGTAAAGCGCTTCTCCTTAAATTCACATCTGCATAGCCAGGAATAAACTCCCGTATTGGGGTAAATGCAATAAAACTAATTACAATGGTTATTAAAACAATTAGGATGGTACCCGAAAGTATAAAAACATTTAATGGAGAAAGCCTAAGAGATATTTTTTCTTCGAAACTGTCATCGTTAAGCAGCACCAGCCTGTATTTGTTTTTCAACCTGCTAATTAACCTATTCCGGTTTTCCTGCTTGCTTTCTGACATTATTTGAATAACCTTTATTACAAAATGACTGTAAAAATACAAATATCGGCAAAAATCTGTTCTTGCCGCAATTCTTTTTTTAGAATAATACCTAAATCCAGGAACTTAAATCAATTGTTCCTATTCAATTATTGTTTGGATGAGTTTTGAAACAATAAACCAGAGGAGAATTACTTATAAAATATAACCTTGTAATGGAATTCATTTTTCTCCCTTCAACGTAATGGAATTCATTTTTCTCCTTCAACTTTTTTTCCTGTTTCTAATTCCATTAAGCTTACAATTGCCTTTGCCACTTTCTGGTTTTTAGGTGTATTTTAAGCTATGTGGTGCCTTTGGGTGGATAATTAGGTGGCTGAATATCCTTATAATTATTAATACTATTTTATACTATTTTGAACAAAGCAGCAATGTAAGATACTGCAAACAAAGGATCAAGCAAACAAAGAACTTTTGTAAAATATTAGGTATAAAAAAAGCCCCGTATTAGGGGGCTTGGGTTGTCCGACTAGGGCTCGAACCTAGACTCTTCTGGACCAAAACCAGACGTGTTGCCAATTACACTATCGGACAATTTCTTGCATTTTATGCAATTTTGGAGCGCAAAGGTAATAAAGGAAACATTAACCACCAAATTTATAAGAAAAAGGTATTAAAATTTATAGAATTACGTTTTATAGACTAATTAACTTTAATAGCTTAAATTTATTTTTATAATTTCGCACCTCATTTAACTTTTATTCATTCAAATGAATTACAATAGAATTAACATCATCACCGGTTGGATCGTTTTTTTGGTAGCATCCTTTGTTTATTTAGCAACCATTGAGCCTACCACCAGTTTTTGGGATGCAGGAGAATATATCTCAACAGCATATAAGCTTCAGGTAGGACATCCTCCAGGAGCTCCTTTTTTTCAATTAGCAGGAAGATTTTTTTCCATGTGGGTGGCCCCTGACAAAGCTGCAATGATGGTTAATGCTATGTCTGCTCTTAGTAGTTCCTTTACAATTCTTTTCCTTTTCTGGACAATTACTATGCTTGCAAAAAAACTGTTGTCCAAAACCAGCGAAGCTAGCAGCGCTAATGTTTATGCCATAATGGGAAGCGGAATTGTTGGTAGTTTAGCCTACACCTTTTCAGATTCATTTTGGTTTTCAGCAGTTGAAGGCGAGGTGTATGCCATGTCTTCTTTTTTCACCGCAGTAGTTTTCTGGGCCATTCTTAAATGGGAATCAGAATCAGATAACCACCGTTCTGTTAAATGGATTATTTTAATTGCCTATCTCGTTGGCCTTTCTATAGGTGTTCACCTTTTGAATTTGCTTGCAATTCCTGCAATTGTTTTTGTTTACTATTTCAAAAATTATGCACCAACCCGCAAAGGATTTATTATTACCGGAATATTGTCAATAGTTATTCTTGGGATTGTACAAGTTGGGATAATTCCTGGAGTTGTTAGTCTTGCAGCTAAGTTTGAATTGTTTTTTATTAATTCTGCCGGTTTACCATTTCATTCCGGCACTATAATCTATTTTATTTTACTAATAGGAGCAATTGTTTGGGGTTTACGTTATACAATACAAAAGAAAAAGCCAATTTGGAACACCGTCATTTTATCTTTTACAATGATTTTAATTGGATATTCATCCTTTTTTCTGCTTGTAATCCGATCCAATGCAAACACTCCTATTGATGAAAACAATCCTGAAAATGCAATAAACCTGCTTTCTTATCTTAACAGGGAACAGTACGGAGACTGGCCTATTACCAAAGGGCAATATTACAATGCACCGCTTGACAAAAGAAATCCATATAGTGACGGGAACCCTGTTTATAAGGAGGATAAAGAAAAAGGAAAATACATTATCACTGATGACAGGAAAAGTTCAATCCCAAATTACGATCCTGCCTTTTCAACTGTTTTTCCTAGGATGTACAGTTCTCAAAGCAACCATATTGCAGGTTATAAGGCTTGGGGGGATGTTAAAGGAACGCCAGTAAGAACATTGAATGCAAAAGGTGAACCTGAAGTAATTCAAAAACCAACTTTTGGAGAAAACCTTAAATTCTTTTTCCGATACCAAGTAGGCCATATGTACCTGCGCTACTTTTTCTGGAATTTTGTTGGAAGACAAAATGATATTCAAAATCACAATGGAAACATTATTGAAGGAAACTGGATGAGTGGAATTCCTTTTATCGATTCAATTTTCTTGGGCTCACAAGAAAAATTACCACAAAGTATGACCAAAAATAAAGCAATGAATCATTTTTATTTCCTGCCACTAATTCTTGGCTTGTTGGGTATATTTTTCCAATTTAAGAAAGCACCTGAGGATGGTTGGGTTGTTTTTCTGCTTTTCTTTTTCACAGGATTTGCAATTGTACTTTATTTGAATCAAACCCCATATCAACCAAGGGAAAGGGATTATGCATACGCTGCTTCTTTTTATGGTTTTGCAATTTGGATTGGGTTGGGAGTCCTTTACATATTTGATTTTTTAAACAAAAAATTACCTGGCAAACTTAGTGCTATTTTCACATCATTAGTTTGCTTAGTCCTTGTTCCAGGCATTATGGCCAAAGAGGGCTGGAATGATCATGATCGTTCGGGTAGGTATACTGCCAGGGACTTTGCTATGAATTATCTTGATTCTGTTGAGCCAAATGCAATAATTTTCACCAATGGTGATAATGACACATTTCCTCTTTGGTATGTGCAGGAAGTAGAAGGTTATAGAACTGATGTAAGGGTATTAAATCTTAGTCTTTTAAATACTGATTGGTATATTGATCAGGCAAAAAGAAAGGCATACGAATCTGAACCAATACCTTTTTCATTAACCGAAGAAAAATACAGACAAGGAACCAGGGATTATGTGCCTTTTTATGATAAGGGAATTCAAGGACATGTTAATCTTAAGGAGTTAATGGACTTTGTAGGAAGCGATGACAATAGAACCCGTGTTCAGATGCAAACCGGAAGAATGCTTGATTATTTACCAACAAATAAGTTCAGGCTTCTTGTTGATTCAACCACAGTAATAACAAACAATACTGTTCCTGCTAATATGGCTGATAAAATTTTACCATTTATTGATTGGCAAATGGATAAAAGCTATGTACTTAAAAATGAATTAATGGTACTTGACCTGTTGGCTAACAACAATTGGCAGAGGCCAATTTATTTTGCTATAACCACAGGGCCGGACAGTTATTTAAACCTACAGGATTATTTCCAACTTGAAGGCCTAGCATATAGACTAGTTCCAATAAAAAACGTAAGTACAGATGGGCAGGTTGGCAGAGTAAATACTGAAGTAATGTATGAAAACCTGATGAATAAATTCAAATGGGGAGGAATGGATTCAAAAGACTTATGGATGGATGAAAACAACATAAGAATGACTATGAACTTCCGCAACAATTTCAATAGGTTAGCTGATGCATTGTTGAAAGAAGGAAAAAAAGACAAGGCTATTGAGGTGCTTGATAGAGCAATGGAAGTAATGCCTGCCAAGAATGTTCCGCTGAACTTTTTTGTTATGTATTTTGCGGATACATATTATAAAGCGGGAGCAACAGAAAAAGCAAATGAATTGATTAAACAATTAGGTGAATTGTATATCGAAGATTTGAATTATTATGCTTCCCTTGATGACAGGTACGCAAAAACCATTAACAGAGAAATGGAACAGGGTATGCAGATTTTAAGGCAAGTGATGTTTATGGCCTCAAGCAACGAACAGGAAGAACTTACCGAACAATTACAAGCACAGCTTTCCTTAATTCCAGCAGGTAAAAGCTTGCTTTTTAAAGATATTAGGGGTAAATTTTTTCCTCAATAATGTTCCCGGTCAAGCCTCCATATTTGCTGCAAGCAATTTTTAGCAGTTTTATATGGAGGTATGAACCATCTGAAAAAAAAAGCCTTTATCTTACTTTTGATGATGGTCCTGAACCTCAAGTTACCCCTTTTGTACTTGATATATTAAAACAATATAAAGCCAAAGCAACTTTTTTTTGTGTAGGAGAAAACGTGCACAAAAATCCGGACTTATATAAAAGAATTTTAATTGAGGGACATAAAACAGGAAACCATTCCTATAACCATTTGAATGGTTGGAAAACAAAATCAGAAAATTATATTAATAATATTCAAAAGTGTGCATTAGTAGTAAATTCAAAACTATTCAGGCCTCCCTATGGAAAAATAACTCCAAAGCAAGCAAAATTACTAAGGCCTTTTTTTAAAATTGTAATGTGGGATGTTTTAAGCGGCGATTACAGCGAACAAAATTCCGAAATGAAATGTTATGAAAACATTGCAAATCATGCAAGTAATGGATCAATTATTGTTTTTCATGACAGTTTAAAATCAAAAAAAAACGTATTAAGTGTTTTACCAAAAACACTTGAACATTTTTCAAAAAAAGGATATTCATTCCTACCCGTTCCTGATTAATATATTGTATTCTTTTTTTTGAATCTAATGGTAAATTCAGAACCATGTCCTAGCTTACTTTTTACATGCAATGAGACATTCACCTCTAACAACAAATTGCGGGTTATTACAAGTCCTATACCCAGTCCCCCTATTTTCCTGGTAAAAAAGGGTTGAAACAATTTTGTTTTATCGCACTCACGTATACCTGATCCATTATCAGCAATTTTAACAGAATAAGAAAGTTTATCCTCGCTTGATGTTATTTGAAGAATCCCTTTTCCTGTTTCCATGGATTCAACTGCATTGATAATAATATTAAGAAATGCTATGCGAAAATTATCATGCTGTGATAAGGGAACCGATTTGTCAATACAAAACGACTTCTCAATTGCAACTTTTTTAAGATTGATCCGATCCGATGCAAGAAAAAGGCTCTCCTCTAAAATTCCATTAATTGAATTATCAAGGCTTTTGGACTCCTGCCCTTTTTGTACAAAATCAACAATAAGTTGATTCATTCTGCTGCAATTTCTGGCTATTATTTCAAGACTTTTGCTTAGGGTTTCCTTATCGGGATTTTTGTTTTTTATTTCTTCTAATAAATAATCACAAGATAATATTACATTGGTTAAAGGATTCCTTAATTCATGGACCATTGTAAATTGATTTGCTTTATTTATTTTCCCTTTACTTGCTTTTATTTTTATAATCGACATGTTAATTTTCCGGGTTTTGAAAAAAGTCTTACATTTTAGAGTCTACAAAAGTAGACCTTAAATAATAAATCATCAAGTATTTTAGCCTTTATTATTCGTTTGTCGTAAAAAAAGTGATACTTGTCGAAAAATATAAAAAAAGAGACTGCTAATCAATTAATTATATTTTAAAAAAAAACAAAAACAGAATCATCTAAAAAAAATACCAGGTAATTTTATCAAGTTAATCGAAATAAACATTAATTTAATCTAAACCTATTTTGTCCATAAATCATGTTTCAGCTGAATAGTAAACCAAAAATTTTTGTTCTTTTAATTACTGAATCATTCTAATATAAAAATTACTTTTGCTTTATTTAATATTGTAAAAATGGATGTTGATTATCTTATTGTTGGACAAGGAATTGCAGGAAGTTTATTGGCCGAGGAACTTATTAAACGGAATAAAAAAATTATTGTAATAGATAATAATCATCAAAGTTCTTCCTCCCTTGTTGCTGCAGGTTTATACAATCCAGTTGTTTTTAAACGATTTACCAAAAGTTGGATGGCTGATGAGCTTATTCCTTTTGCAATAGAAACATATACCCACCTTGAAGAAAAATTAAAAGTAAAATTTCATTTCCAAAAAAACATCATTAAGGTTTTTGCCTCTGATGATGAATTTAATCTTTGGGAAAAACGAAGATTGGAAAATCATTTTATGCTTTCTGCCATTAAACACAATAAGGAATTGGAAAATTCAATTCATGCTCCTTGGGGTACTGGAGAAGTAAGTCATGCAGGAAATGTAAATTTGCCCCTGCTTCTTTCTTCTTTTAATAATTATCTTAAAAAAGAAAATCTTCTTATAAATGAAAAATTGAATTACAAGGATATTATTTTTGAAAATAATGGCATTACATGGAAAAACATTAAAGCCGAAAAAATAATATTCTGCGAAGGGCACAAAGCAATTAATAACCCGTATTTCAGCTGGCTTCCCTTTAAACTAACCAAAGGAGAATTGCTTAAGGTGGAAATAAATGAACTGAAGTCAGAAAAAGTAATAAATAAAGGTGTTTTTATTCTCCCGGCAGAAAAAAGTATTTACCATGTTGGCGCAACATACAATTGGAATGAATTTACTGAACAGCCTACGCAAGAAGGCAAATCAGAATTAAAAGAAAAACTGGAAAAACTCTTAAAAGTGCCTTATACTATTTTAGATCATCGTGCAGGAATTAGGCCAACTGTTGAAGACAGACGACCTCTTATTGGTGCCCATCCAAAAAATAATTGTTTGCTTGTGTTTAATGGAATGGGAACCAAAGGCGTAATTATTGCTCCGTATTTTGCATCACAATTTGCTGATTTTTTAACAGGGAAAGCAATTGAAATTCATAAAGAGGCAGACATTTCAAGAGTATTAAAAAAAATAACTATTTAGGTTTGTATATTGACAATAGAAAATCTCATATTGCTTTTTTAAATTTTCAATTACCTTTTAAATTTATGAAATAGCCATGCACCAAACGTGCGCAAACACTAATGAATATAACATGGTTATCCCGATAAATCGGGATGACAGTTAAAAAACAAATTATATACATATGAAATAGCCATGCACGAACCGTTCACAAACGCTAATGAATATAACATGGTTATCCCGATAAATCGGGATGACTCTTAAAAAACAAATTATACACATATGAAATAGCCATGCACAAACCATGCACAAACAGCAATGAATATAACCTGGCTATACCATATGACTATTAAAAAACAAATTATATACATATGAAAAAATTCTACATCCTTTTTCTGCTTCTGCCTTTCCAGGTATTCTCGCAAATTTCATTGAATTGGACAGACACGCTTGTGGTAAACAGATTTACCCCGAATGCTTTTACAAGACCAAAAATTGCATTAACCAAAAATAACGTTCCTGTTGTAATGTGGGGAAGAAAACCAAACCAACGGGTATTTGTTT
>JACCXN010000054.1 GCA_013696965.1 Bacteroidota bacterium
TTTCCATTAAATTGTCAAAAACACCTGCTTTCATATTATTCCTATTGAATCTGTATGTATACTCATCGATATATGCTTGTAAATGATTGGCATGATGATGCATTCCTCTGAGCCATCCTTTAAAACCATAATAACGCGATGTAAATCAGGAAAATTTCCCCCTTTCTTTCCTGACAGAACTTGGTTAAGGTTGATAAAGTCTTTTTAGACACTTATATGGTCTTATTATTTCTCCGGAACTTGTAAAATAAAAAATTTTCTCAGGTTTTAAATGTTAAAGAAGAGGTGAAAAGACTTTTAAAAAGCTATAATTTTTCATGTTATCTAATTAAAGTACAATACATTAAGGAATCATATGAGTTTAATTGATTAATATCTCAAAATAAAACCGGCTCCTTTTAAAGGATCCGGTTCAATTTAATGTTACTGCTTCTGTTTATATACGGCTTTTTGCAATAATATAAATTAACTACTGAATATCCATGCTTTTATCATTCCCAACCATACTTTATTTGAACATTTGGTCAGGCAATGTGCTGCTTTCTGACATTTCTTTTTGTTCTTTAACCGGAAACTCATTGAATATCTTAGAAACCAATTCCTCCAGTTCTCTGCTGGGTGTGTTAGGATTTATGCGTTCTTTAGACCAGCCTCTCCATATAAGTTTGTCATCGCTGTTGCGTATTATATCCACTACTACAGTACCTGTAGTATATTCAATATTTTCCACATCAGTGGCATATACAGTACCTAAAGTGTTGTAGTACGGGTAATGGTAAGGCCGGATATAAAGAGGGCTGAATCCGTCAAAAAAATAGGGATAAGTATTGTATAGCGGATAAGTACTCACTATTTGCTCCTGCTCCTGTTCAAAATTCACGTGTAACAGGATGAGCAGTTCAGGATTATTTACATCCAATCTGTAGTTCCTGGCATTCATTTCATTGTTTACCTTATCCACCAGATTCTGTTCCACAATATCGTTATAATAAAGTGAGCCGGAAGAGGTATCAACTACCGGCAACCAGGCATAAGTACTGAATTTGCTAAAATCAACCCCTTTTGCTCTATCCGAATATACCTGGGTACTACTACATGAATCCAGTAGAGATAGAATAGCGGCAATAGCGATGGTGAAAAAAATATTTTTCATATTTATTAAATTTAGGAATAAGAAATAATTATATTTCTATAAGTAATAATTATGCCAAGGAGATTTTACCTTAATAGTTACATATTAGAAAAATTCTATCCATTTATTACATAGAATGTTGATTTTATGCCACAGTTAACTTTTCACCAACAGGTTAAGAATTTTTAACAAAAGCCCCTCGCTCTCGCCAGTGTTCCGCAGGATCACTGGTGAGCTAAAATAAGGAAAGTTTATAACGTTCCCTTGAATCTGAATTAACCACTTTTACCATGGCTCCAATTTTAATAATCCTTTTATTTCACTAAAATCTCTTGCACTGCTATATAAATATTCCTCTGGCTTTTCAACAATTCCAGCTTCAACTGGATTATAATGAATGTAATCCACTTTTTGCTGAATCATTTTATTGCTGTATAAGTAAAATGGATGATTATCAGGTTTCCAGAATTGCATCATCTGATTTTGTTATTATTGAGTCCTGAACTTTTTTGCTACGCTATTTAGTCGGCAAAACTACTCCTATTCCATAAAATTGTAAATATAAGTTCCTATAACAATTTGCACACACTTGCAACTCAATTAGATGTAACAGTGAGGGCTATGATTTACGGGTTCATTCTATGCAGCCACTACCAGCACATAAAGATGATTTAGCATAACCACAGGGAACAGCCAATGTAAAAAGCCATACAATGCATGCATTCTTAAGATAAAGTTTTTCTATAGCTCATATAAGTAGGAATGCAGTATTGACTCCGGTGGAAAGTGCAAGAATTAAATGATTTGACTTGAATACAGGAAGGTGCCTGGCTGGCTGATACCTCCTGATAATCTTTTAGCCATTTCACTTTTGTTTCAATTCCCAAAGATTTTCTTTATCGTAAGCGTTTTTGTTTAAGGATTGGCCTTAATTTGCTTTTTTGAGCACCTTCTGTCCAATCTGCAGAAATTCCATAGGATTGTGAAAGCCTGCTGTCCCTGCAATTAAATTTTCTTTGCTGTCAATAAAAAGTAGGGTGGGATAACTTCTTACACCAAATTTCCTGGCAAGTTCCAGGCCTTCTCCTTTTTCGCCATCCATTGCTACATTAATGAAATTTGGATTATAGAAACCACCAACCTCTTTATTAGAAAATGTATTGCTCTTTAACTTCTTGCAAGGGCCGCACCACGTGGCGTATATGTCCAAAAAGATAATTTTATTGTCTTTTTTTGCCAATTGAAGTGCTTCCTGCCAGCTACCTTTATTAAATTATATCCCTTCTTCACTGTCTTTTGAAAAATCAACAATGGGGTCCCTATGGGCAATGTCATTAAGTTAAGGAATTTTTTGAAAAAAAAAGCTACGGTTGTTATAATTTTGTAGTTGACAAAATAACATAACTATAACTAAAACCGTAGCTGTAATGAAAGATGTAAATTTAAAAACAATAAAAGAATTAAAAAATTTCATTGAAATAGTTTTTGCCAATAGAGCTCTGTTGGATCAATTTAGTTTAAAAGAGAATTCTTTTATGCGGAACAGAAAACTACCATTTGAAAAACTAGTATTACTTATTACTAAACTGTGTAAGAAAACATTAAGTGTTGAAATTGAGGAGTTTTTTAATGAATTTGAACATTCAGGAACCTATTCGGTAAGTAGTTTTAGTCAACAGAGGATCAAGCTAAACCCATTATTTTTTTATTATTGGAACCAAGTTTTGCTTAAAAGTTTTTATACTTATGCACAAGAAAAAGTAAAGCGATGGAAAGGATACCGTTTAATCGCAGTCGATGGGTCAAATGTGAGTTTGATAAATAACCATTCTCTTAGAACAGCTTTTGGGGGTCAAAGTAATCAACATGCTTTTTTTGTACAAGCTAAAGCCCTCTATTATTATGATATTTTAAATGAATTAGTTGTTGACTCAATAATTGCTCCCTACCAAGTTGGCGAATTAAGCATAACGTATAACAAAACCGACAATTTAGAGCAGGATACTATAGCAATTTATGATAGAAATTTTTGCAACTACAAAATGATTGCTTTGCATTTATGGCAAGAAACAGAGCGAAAATTTGTAATAAGAGGTAATGAAAATCATAATTGGATAAAGACATTTATTAAAAGTGGCAATCAAGAAGATATTGTTTCCATTAAACCAACCAATAGAATAATAGAAGGGCTGCGTCAAAGTGGATTTGTTGTAAATGCAGATACAGCAATTAAAGTGAGATTGATACGAGTAGAATTGAATAATGGACGTATAGAGGTACTTATTACTAATCTTTTGAATAATGAGGGTTTTAAAAAAGAAGAGTTTAAGGATTTATATGCAAAGAGATGGAGCGTTGGAAACTAATATAGCTATACAGAAGAATATTATGCAATTAGAGGCATTTAGCGGTTTGACCGAAATATCTGTTAAGCAAGATTTTTATGCAACTGTGATAGTGGCAAATTTACATTCTTTATTAATCAAAGAAGCGCAAGAAACAGCCCAGCAGCAATATGCATACAGGAAACATCCTGTAAAAATCAACAATAATAAATCCTTTGGCAGGATTAAAAGAGTAATAGTTGAATTGTTTGTATGTGAAAATCCAGAGAAAATTTTAGAAACACTACATGAAAAACTTATCAGGGAAGTATTACCAGTAAGGAAAGACAGGTCCTACCCTAGGGTAGTGAAAAACAAGCAATCTAAAAGTAAACACAAAACGTTTAC
>JACCXN010000055.1 GCA_013696965.1 Bacteroidota bacterium
AAAAATTCCAAGATCCCTTCTGGCAAAATCAAGTTTGCCAAGCTGTGGTTTTCATCTCTTTGCACGTAGAATATTTTTTGCAAAGAAATGATTTTTGTTCATTCCCCCCAACTTTTCCGCTTGATCCAAAAAATATCGCACACCAATATCGCACACCATAAAATAAAAAAGCCTCCTAAATTTCTCTAAGAGGCTGGTTTTGAGTGTGGTGCCAGCTGGAATCGAACCAGCGACACAAGGATTTTCAGTCCTTTGCTCTACCGACTGAGCTATGGCACCCCTCCTGTTTTATTTAAACGGGCTGCAAATGTAATTGGAATTTCTGAAAAGAAAAATTATTTTTCCCTCAAATCAACAAATAATTTTTCAAGTTGTCCGTTTGATTTTGGAATACATTCCTGCTTCATTATTTAATTAATTAAAAATAAGCATACTACAAGAATTTAGAGGCAATTCTTTATTTGTTAAGTTGATAATAATGAAATTGAATTTATAACTTTGCAAGGCTAATAATTATTAAAAGGGATGAATTTAACCATTGATATTGGCAATACATTTGTAAAAGCAGCCTTATTCTCAATCAATAAAATTATTGATAGCCAAACTAAGCCAATTGCCGAACTTGATTTTTTCATTAAGAAAATTGTGAAGGAATTTTCGGTTGAAAACATAATTTTATCTTCAGTAATTAATCATCCCCAGGAACTGGATTCTTTTTTAGCATCAAAATATCATTTTATTCTTCTTGATCACACTACCAGACTGCCTTTTCTAAATGAATACCTTAGTCCGGAAACTTTAGGAAAGGATAGAATTGGGGCAGTGGCAGGGGCCTGTGCTGAGTTTGCCAATCAAAATGTTTTGGTAATAGATGCAGGAACATGCATTAAATACGACTTTATTAATTCTAACAATGAATACCTTGGAGGAGCAATATCGCCAGGAATTAAAATGCGTTATGCAGCCTTGAATAATTATACTCAGAAACTCCCACTTCTTGAACCCTCATCAGGTTTTTTGGAACTAACAGGAAATTCAACAATTGCCTCCATACACTCAGGTGTGCAGCTTGGGGCTGTGGCAGAGGTAAATGAAATAATTAATTTGTATACTGAGAAACATAAAAATTTAGCTGTAATTTTAACTGGAGGGGATATGCTATATTTAAAGCCTGTTATGTCAGGAAAAAATAACATCTTTGCAGATTCTTTTTTAATCCATAAAGGGTTGAATCATATTTTAAAGTATAATGTGGACATATAGCAGAAAATTTTTAATTTTATTTTTCAATCAGATGAAAGTTCCTTTCTTATTTGTACTTGTTGTATTATCAATGTTTTGCATACAGCTTAATGCTCAAGTTAGCTCCTCTCCCTATTCCAGATATGGTTTGGGAGAATTAAACAAGGGCACTTTTAGTCAGAATTTTTCTTTGGCAAATACGGCAATAGGTTTAAGAAATCCAGGGTTTATTAATATTGGAAATCCCGCCAGTTATTCAGCATTTGATCTAACTGTTTTTGAAGCAGGTTTAAGTGGTAATTATTCTGAATTTTCATCCCATACATCTTCATTTACAGCCTACAATGCTTCTTTTGCATACCTGGGATTTGGCTTGCCAATAATGCCCTGGTGGGGCATGAGTTTTGGACTGCTTCCTTTTTCTTCTACAGGTTACAATATTATTTCTGAGCGAGAAATAGAAAATATTGGTGCTATCACTGAGAGATACCAGGGATCAGGTGGAATTAATAAAGTGTATTGGGGCAATGGGTTTAATTACAGAAAGTTTTCTGCTGGTTTTAATGCATCCTATTTCTTTGGAACATTAACAAAAGAAAGAAGGATTATTTTCGATCCCAATTCCATTCCTTTCAATACAAAGGCAATTAATGAAACAACAGTGAGTGATGTTAATTTTGATTTTGGCTTGCAGTACAGGGATAGTTTATCTGAGAACTGGATAATAAATCTTGGAGCAGTTTATGGATTAAGATCAGCTCTGAATGCAAACCGTCAGGAATTTGTTGCTACTTATAAATCAACTCCAATGGGAGAGCAAATAAGTGATACTGTTACTTTTGAAACCAACAAGGGTGAAATCGTTTTGCCACAAAATTTTGGAGCTGGATTTTCATTGGAATCAAAAACTTGGCTAATTGCAGGCGATTGGAAATATACCCAATGGTCGGATTTTAGAAATTTTGGTAGTTTTGATTCTTTGGTAAACAATTCTGAATTTAGTATTGCTGCACAGTTTACCCCAGATAAAAATGCAGTTGCATCCTATTTAAAAATTATTCAATACAGAGCAGGTGCAAGATACCAAACAGGATATTTTCAATTGAATAATCAGCAAATTACCGAATATGGCATAACATTTGGAGCAGGCCTTCCGTTAAGAAGAGCTAGAACAACAATTAACATTGGATTTGAAATAGGTCAAAGGGGAACTAAAAGTGAAGGTTTAATTCGCCAGCAGTTCATTAATTTTAATTTCGGAATGGCCATTAATGACCGATGGTTTATAAAAAGAAAATACGATTAAGTAAAAAAAAATAATTTGAGATGAAAAAAAGTATCCTAAAGTTAACTCCTGCATTTTTTGCTTTTGTTTTATTTTTTACAAATAACACCTCTGCTCAAACCAGTAAATATGGCCTTGACAGTGCAAATTGCGTTCAAAATATTTCACTTTACAGGGAATTTTACAAACAAAGAAATTACAAAGAGGCTACTCCTTATTGGAGATGGGTTTTTTTAAATTGTCCTGCATCCACTGAATATATGTATGCTGACGGACTAACCATTGTTAAAGTGATGATGCAGGGTGAAAAAGATAAGGCCAAGCTCTCAGCATTAATGGATACACTAATGATGGTTTATGACCAACGTATCAAATATTTCGGTAAGGAAGGTTATGTTCTTGGAAGAAAGGCTGTGGACATGTCCAAAATGATGCCTGATAAAATTGATGAAACCTATAAAATTTTAACAAAAGTATACGATCTTGAAAAAAGCAAAATGGAAGCAGCTCCTGCTGATGCTTACTTTCAAATTGCGTTGGAATTATATAAAAATCAAAAGATTTCAAAAGACGAAACGCTGGAAGTTTATGAGAAGTTAAGTGATATTTTGAGTGATAATCTTTTGGCCAATCCTACTGATGAATCATACAATCAATTACAGGAAAATATCGAATTGAGATTCTCTGAAATTGCTGATTGTCCTTCATTAATTAACCTATATGGTCCAAAATTTAAAGCCAATCCAAATGACATTGATCTTTTGAAAAAGATTACTAAAATGCTCGATAAAAAAGATTGTGCAGCGGATAAATTATATCTTGATGCAGTTGTAAATCTTGACAAGCTTGAACCTTCTGCCAATTCAAAATCTAAAATTGCAAAAATGTATTTGGCAAAGGGAAGTTTTAGCGAAGCAGTTAAATTTTACAATCAGGCCCTTGAATTAGAAAGTGATAACAATCAAAAGGCGCAGTATTATTATGAACTTGCAATTGTAAATATTAAAATGGGACAAAATAGTTCTGCCAGGGCAAATGCTCAAAAAGCTCTTGCCTTAAGGCCAAATTGGGGAAGACCATATATGATAATGGGTGATGCATATGTTTCAAGTGCGAAAGATTGTGGGGAAACTGAGTTTTTTCAAAGCGCTGTGTATTGGATAGGGGTTGATAAATACAACCAGGCTAAATCCATTGATGCCTCAGTTACAAATGATGCCAACGCCCGTATTGCAACCTATTCTAAATATTTCCCCTTGAAAAATGATATTTTCTTTAATAATTTAAAGGAGGGCGATTCCTACACCATAGGTTGCTGGATAAATGAATCCACAAAAATAAGAGCAAGAGATTGATCTTGTTTGGGAAGATAATTAAAAATTTTTTTTTCATCCCGGTGATTGTTTTCATCGGGATGCTTTTTAGTTGTGAAAACAATAAAGAATTGGTAAAGGACCTCGCAGGCGAAAAAAAGGTTTTGCCAGTTGAGTCAGCATCTGATATTGAAATCATTTATAGCGATGGGGGAGTGGTTCGCATGAAATTAAATGCACCCGTGCTGGAACGCTATTTAGGAAATGAGCCTTATATTGAATTTTCACAAGGCGTTCAGGTTCTTTTTTATGATTCCCTTAAACAACCCGAATCTAAACTTACCTCAAAGTATGCCATTAACCATGAATTTAAAAAAATTATGGAAGCTAAAAGAGACGTGGTGGTAATTAATGAAAAAGGGGAAGTTTTAAACACTGAACACTTAATTTGGGATCAGCAAAAGGAGACAATCCACACCAATGAATTTGTTAAAATAACTACAGCAGATGAAATTATAATGGGTGAAGGAATGGAGGCTGATCAACACTTTACCCGCTATAAAATTAAAAATATAACAGGAACCATTAATATAAAAAACGATGAAGATAATACGAATCCTTGAGTTAGCATGGTTGATAATTGCAATTGCCGGAGCGGTTTTGGGAATTTATAAATTTGCAAACGAAGGATTGAGCGAGGCTATTTATTTTTTTATCTTTACTTTTGTTGCTGCTGTTTTTTATTATATCAGGAGAAAACAAAGAATAAGAATGGAACAAGAGAATCGTCCCCTTGAATAAGATGCGTTTAAACTTTATTTGGCTATGGATAGTTGGTTAATTATTGCCATTTCCTTAGCTTTTTCAGCTTTTTTTTCTGGTATTGAAATTGCCTTCATTTCTGCCAATAAACTTCGCATTGAACTCGAAAGCAAGCAGGATGTAATTACTTCTAAAATAATATCTACTTTTTTTCTTTCCAATCCTTCTCGCTTTATTGGCACTATGCTGGTTGGAAATAACATTGCTCTGGTTATTTATGGTATTACAATGGCCAAAATACTCGAGCCCCTTATTTCCCGATATTTAAGCTCTGAGCTTTCCCTTCTCATTTCTCAAACCATTATTTCCACTCTTGTAATCCTTATCACGGCTGAATTTCTTCCTAAAGCATTATTTCGTATTAACCCCAATAAAATTCTAGGTTTCTTTGCTATTATAGTTTTGATGTTGCATTTTATTCTCTATCCTATCGTTTTTTTTACTGTAGGAATTTCTGAATTCCTTTTAAAGAATGTTTTTAGGGTTAAACTTGTTCAGGGCAGAATGGTCTTTAATCGCATTGACCTTGACAATTACATAAAAGGAATTTCCACTCAGGAGGATGAGAAGGAGGAAAGGGATCATGAAATTCAGATCTTCCAAAATGCCCTGGATTTTTCAAGCCGTAAAGTAAGGGATAGCATGATTCCACGCACAGAAATCGAAGCACTTGATGTGGAGTGCCACATGGATGAATTAAAGCAAAAATTTATTGAAACCGGCTTGTCTAAAATACTTATTTATCGGGAAACTATTGATGAGATTATTGGATATGTTCATTCCTATGAAATGTTTAGAAAACCAACAACTATAAAATCTGTTTTATTGCCAGTTTTAATAGTTCCTGAAACCATGCCTGCGCAGGTTGCATTAAGTTTATTTATACAACAAAGAAAAAGCATAGCCGTTGTAGTTGATGAGTTTGGAGGTACAGCAGGAATGCTAACTATTGAAGATATTATGGAGGAGATTTTTGGTGAAATTGAGGATGAACATGATACGGAAGAACTCGAGGATATAAAGATTTCAGATACTGAATATTCTTTTGCCGCACGTTTAGAAATAGATTACCTGAACGATGAATATAAATTGGATCTCCCGGTTTCGGATGAGTATGAAACACTAGCAGGTTTAATTATTACTCATTACGGAGGTATTCCTGAACAGGATGCTGAAATAAGAGTAGGAGATTTGTTGTTTATTATTAAACAAGTCAGTGAAACCCGTATTGAAAAGGTTAAACTGCATATTTTAGATCATATAAAGTAATTATTTAATGAATTAATTCCCTATAACTGATAATCATGTATTTAATTTGCAGATTGTTTCAAAAACAAGCAAAACAAGATTTGACTTTGAGCAAATTGTTATGATAAATCAACAAAATAATTGCATAATATCTTTTAAAGTTCAGCGTATTAGTTTTATATATCATTTTACAGTTGTATATTCGCAACCCAATTAAAAAAAATAAAGATGTCAGTTTTAAGTACAATAAGAGAAAAATCAACATTACTCCTAATAATTATTGGAGGAGCCCTGGTGGCATTTATCCTAGGTGACGTTCTGAGTTCAGGAGAACGTTTGTTTTCGAGTAACAGTAACAATATCGGTGAAATTGCCGGTCAAACTATTTCTGCCCAGGAGTTTGAGCAAAGACTTCAAAAAATGGAGGAAAACTACAGGCTGAATACAGGTAGTTCCTCAATTGATGAATCAACCAGGGAATCTCTAAGGCAACAAGCCTGGAATCAAGCCCTGAATGAAATAATAATGGAGGAGGAATACAGAGGAGTAGGTATTAAAGTTACCTCGCAGGAGTTGTATGAGCTGGTTGCAGGATCTGATCCTCATCCTACCGTTCAAAGAGCCTTTTCTGATCCTAGCTCCGGAACATTTGACAAGAACAGAGTTTTGAGTTTTTTGAAAACAATGGATGAAGATCCCTCTGGCGCTACAAAAATCAGGTGGATTGAATTTGAAAGAGGAATAAAGCAGGAAAGAATGAATGAGAAGTACAATGATCTTATTAAAAAAGGATTGTATATACCAACCAAACTTGCTCATCATGAATACTTGGCTAAGCAGAAAAATGCCAGTTTGCAATATGTTGTAAAAAGATATTCTGAAATAACAGATTCTGAAATTACTTTTAATGAGGATGATTTAAAAAAATACCACAAGGAACATCAAAAGGAATTTGATCAGGAAAAATCAAGAAAAATTGAATTTGTGGTTTTTGATGTTGTTCCTTCTAAAGAAGATTTGGCTAAAGCTGAAAAAGCAATTATGGAGTTAAAAGATGACTTTGCAGCCAGCATAGATGATTCATCATTTATTAAAATGTACTCAGATGGAGGGCTTCAAATTGAAGTTTTAGGTGAAAATCAATTGCCTGCTGAATTAGTTGAACTTTTTCATGCTGAAAAAGGCTCGATTAAAGGTCCCTACAAAGAGGAGCAATCCTTTAAAATTGCTAAAGTAGTGGATCAGGTTTTTGTACCGGATTCTGTTCGTGCACGTCACATTTTAATTCCTGTTCAAGAAGGTAATACTGAAGCAGCGCTTGCAAAGGCAGATTCATTAAAAAAACTTATTAAAGGGGGTAAGAAATTTGCAGAAATGGCAGAAAAACATTCTGAGGATTTTGGATCAGCTGCAAAAGGTGGAGATTTAGAATGGTTTACCGAAGGTACGATGGTTAAGCCTTTTAACGATGCTGTTTTTTATGGCAAAAAAGGGGATATGCCCATTGTGGTTTCTCAATTTGGCGTTCACTTAATTGAAATTACCGGCAGATCGACAGAAAACAAAAGAGTGAAATTTGCTTTCATTGAAAAAAATATTGAAGCAGGACCAAATACCTTCCAGGATTATTATATTGCTGCGAGTGAATTTGCAAACAAAAACAAATCATTGGAAGCATTTGATAAAGCAGTTTCCGAAAAAGGTCTTAACAAAAGAATAGCAGATAACATAAAGCCAGGTGACAGAATGATTGCAGGTGTGGAGCAATCAAGAGAATTGGTTAGATGGGCTTTTAAAGAAAAACAAGGAAGCATTTCCAAACCTTTTGAATTTGAAGATAAATTTATTGTAGCTTCTTTAGTTGAAGTTAGGGAAGAAGGAGTGGCCAGCCTTGATCAGGTAAAAGAACAAGTGGAAAAAGCAGTTATTAAGGAAAAGAAAGCTGAAAAGTTAATGCAGGAATTAAATACTGCTTTAGCATCTTCAAATTCAATTGAGGAAGTAGCAACTAAAGTAAATGCTAAATCAGAATCTGCCGATAATATTAATTTTTCCTCCTTTTCAATTCCTGGAATTGGTCGTGAACCTAAGATAGTTGGTACAGCCTTTGGAATTCAAAAGGATGTTATTTCATCACCTGTTAAGGGTGAAACAGGAGTTTTTGTTATCAAAGTAACAGCAATTAACTCTCCAGCAGAAATTACAGACTATTCAGAACATAAAAACAAACTTTCTTCAAACCTTACAAACAGAGTTGGTTATGAAGCTTTTGAAGCATTGAAGGAGAATGCAAAAGTTACCGACAACAGATATAAATTCTACTAAGAAAATTCAATTCTTTAATTCATTTCATAAAAAAAGCACCTTCTGGGTGCTTTTTTTATGAATAGCCTTGTGCATTTTCGCCCAGCCCAATGCGCCTAAAGGCTCTAAGCCTACACATTGATATATATTATATCCAAATGAAATAGCCATGCGCTCAGCTCTTGCCTAAACAACACTGAATATTGCTTTCCCGATAAATCGGGATGGCAATTAAAACACACATTATATCCGTATGAAAGCCATGCACCAAGCGCTCCTGAACAAATAGGAATAAGATAAACTGCCAAAAATTCAAAATAAAAATAAAATCCCAGATCCCAAGGGGGAACAACAGTAATAGACTAATTTAAAATATTCAGTCTGCTGGAATCCAGTTTCAGAAAAATGAAAAGCAGAATGGTAAAGGACCAAAGTGAAGAACCACCGTAGCTAAAAAAAGGAAGAGGAATTCCAATTACGGGAGCAAGGCCTATTGTCATACCAATATTAATTACCATGTGGAAAAATATAATTGAGGCTACTCCATAACCATAAATTCGACTGAATGGGGAACGTTGCCTCTCGGCAATAACAAGCAGCCGCATAAGCAGGATGATAAATAAACCAATTACAAGGGTACTGCCTAGAAAGCCCCATTCCTCACCAATGGTACAAAAAATAAAATCGGTACTTTGTTCAGGAACAAAATTGTATTTGGTTTGCGTACCCTGTAAAAAGCCCTTTCCCGTTAATCCGCCTGATCCTATGGCTATTTTAGATTGGTTTACATTATAACCTGCCCCTTTTAAATCCATCTCCTTTCCCAATAATACATTAATCCTGTTTTTTTGATGCGGTTGAAGTTTTGTTTCAAAAAGATAATCCACGGAGTACACTACAATTGAGGATAAAAGAAAAAACAAGATTATAGGAATAATTTTGCTTGCTTTTTTCTTTACAAGCAATATCATCACTAAAGAAATCCCAGCGAGAATAGAAACAAGAATAATTTTATCAAAAAGTAAGGCTAAAATAAACAAGCTTATCGAAAGTAGTCCCAAAAGAAGGTAATTTCCTGATAAGCCTTCGCGGTATAAAACAAAAACAAATGCTCCAAAAACAAGTGCGCTTCCCGTTTCATTTTGTCCGATAATTATTAATGGTGGTACTGCAATAATTAATCCTGCAATAAGCTTTGTTTTAATATCTTCCATCTTAATATTGATGTTGCTTAAGAATTTGGACAGAGCAAGGCAAGTGGCAAATTTTGCGAATTCAGCAGGTTGAACACGAAAATCTCCAATTGCAAACCACGATCTTGAGCCATTTATTTCTACGCCCAAAAAGATTACACTTATTAAAATTAATAAGATTACCCCGTATATGGGATAGGCAAATGTGGTATAAAATTCAGCATCAATAATTAGAATTACACTAAATAGTAATATTGAAGTTACAATCCATATTAATTGCCTTCCATAATTTTGACTAAGGTCAAATATACTTTGGTGTTCATCATTATAAACTGCAGCATAGATATTTATCCATCCCAATAAAACCAACAACAGGTATAGCAAAACCGTAACCCAGTCAATTTGTGAAGCTATGCTTTTCTGATTTCTCATTTCAGGGATATTAAATTGCCTTCAAACATTCTTTTTTCTATTGCAGGCCGGGTTATTTCCCCGTTAATGTATTTTTCAATCATTAAACTGGCAATAGGCACGGCCCATGTTGCTCCAAATCCGGCATTTTCAACATACACTGCTATAGCGATTTTGGGGTTGTCTTTAGGCGCAAATGCAATATATATGGAGTGGTCTTTCCCATGGGGGTTTTCTGCAGTTCCTGTTTTTCCGCAAAATGGAATACCCGGAATCTTTCCACCTCTTCCAGTTCCGGCCTCAACCACCTGATACATACCCTCTATAACCAGGTCGAAATATTTTGGTTCTACTGTAGTATGATTTTTTGTGTTGAAATGAGTATTTGCTTCTCCGTTAATTGCCTTTACAATATGGGGGCTATAATAAAAACCACGATTTGCTAAAATGGCAACATAGTTGGCCATTTGTAAAGGTGTTACTCCCATTTCACCCTGCCCTATTCCCAAGGAATATACAGATGATGCCTTCCATCTACCTTTTCCGTGATAACGATCATAATACTCAGCAGCAGGCACAAATCCCTTTAACACATTTGCCAGGTCAGATTCAAGTTTTACACCAAAACCAAAACTGTTTATATGCTCTTTCCATACATTATAACCCTTTTCGGTTGTTGGGTATTTATTAATTATTCGGGTGAAAACCTGGCAATAAAAAGGGTTACATGAATACTGAACCGATTGAATAATATTGGCAGGAGAGGGATGAGGATGACATTTTACGCTTTTGCTTCCTACAGTAAAACTACAGGAAATGCGCGAATTTTCGTTAAGAATTCCTTCCTGTTGTACGATTAAAGCATTTACTAATTTAAAGGTAGATCCAGGTGGGTAAGATGCCATCAAAGCACGATTAAACAAGGGTTTTAAAGTGTCTTGGGCCAACTTTTGGTAGTTGTAGGATCTATCACGACCAACAAGAAGATTGGGGTCGTAAGAAGGAGTAGTAATAAGGGCAAGAATTTCGCCAGTGGAAGGTTCAATTGCTACTATACTACCTGTTTTGTTTTGCATTAATTTATCTCCATAAGCCTGCAATTGGGCATCAATGGTTGTGGTTAGGCTTTTTCCGGCAATAGCAGTTGAATCATAGGTGCCATTCCTGAAACTGCCTTTTTCCCTGTTATGCACATCCACCATAACCACCCGTAGGCCTTTTTTACCCCTTAAATCATCTTCGTAAGATTTTTCAAGACCACTAATACCAATATAATCCCCTGATCGGTAATAATGATTTTCTTCCGTAACCTTGTTGTTCACCTCCCCAACATATCCCAATAAATGAGCTGCTATCTTTTCGGGATAATAACGTAGTGTCCTTTTTTGAACATAAAATCCCGGGAAACGATAAAGGCTCTCTTGCATGCGAGCATAGGATTGGGAAGAATATTGACTGGTAAATACTGTCGGTTTATAATAGGAATAAGCCTTGGCCTTGTTTATTTTATCGATAAATGATTCAATGCTAATACCAATAAGGCTACAAAATTCAAGCGTATCAATGTTTTTAACTTGACGGGGAATTATCATCAAATCATAGGCAGCCTCATTATATACCAATAATTTTCCATAACGGTCATATACCATCCCCCGGGTTGGATATTCTATCACATACCTTAATACATTGTTATCTGCATCAAGTTTATATTTATCATCAATTACCTGAAGGTAAAACAAGCGCAATGAAAACACTATACCTATTATCATAAAAATGATATAGATTACATATTTTCTATCTGCGTAATTAGTTTTCATTTAATAAATATAATTACACGTTTTAAAACGTGGTTTTTTTTAAATAATTCTAATGGCTTCTCTTTCTAAAAATTGTTGATTTTTTCCCTTAATAGTTTACCAATCCTTTACGCTGTAGCTTTATTCTTTCCTGTTCAAAAACTTCTTGATTAATCAATTGAAAATCAATCAGGTTGTTTTTGATTTAGTAAAAAGAAGTTGTACAATTACTACAAGAATTAAGGTAAAAGCACTGCTTAAAATAATCCTTGAAAAAATAGAGAACAACTCTCCAAAGCGGAATATTTCAATGAAAAAATAAACAAGGTGATGCAATAGGATCAGGATTCCTGAATAGGCTACAAACCAATTATGGCCCATGTCGTTTATAGTAGGTTCTGAAGTGAATTCATACCCTCCCCTGGGTTTAATAATATCAAGCACAAATGGCCTGCAATATGCCATAAAAGTTGCAGCGGCTGCATGCATTCCGGAAGAATTTGAAAAAACATCAACGCTTAATCCTAACAAAAATGAGAATACAAGTAGCATCCATTTGGGAATATCCAAAGGAAGCATTAGTATGAACAAAACATAAAGATAAGGATTCACATACCCACTTAACTGAATGTTGTTAAGAACAAGTATTTGAACCAACACCAGAATAAAGAAACGGGAAATGTTTTTTAAAAGATTAATTGTCATTTTGTGTTTTTTCTTCCAGTTTGTATTGCTCTTGCTTCATTAAATTATCAACCACATAAACATAAGATAATCTTGCAAAGTCTGTAAAAAGATTAAGCTTTATAATGTAAAAATTATTTCCTTCTTTTAAATAAATATCCTCGATTATTCCTATACTAACATTGTCAGGAAATATAGCTGATGCCCCGCTGGTTACTACAGTGTCTCCTATAATTAAAACGGCATGTTTTGGAACATCATACATAGTAACAACTCTTGAATCTCCTCCCTCCCAAACTACAGAGCCCAAATAGCCCGATTTTTTGATTTTGCTGCTAATTGTAGCACTTTTGTGGAGTAATGATAATACTGTGCAAAAATTATCCGAAACATCTTTTACAATTCCTACAATTCCATCAGGCGCAATTACTCCCATCAAAGGCTTTATGCCATGATTGCTGCCCTTGTCAAGAGTGATGTAATTGTTTCTGCGATTCACTGAATTGTTTATAACCTTCGCCTCCTGGTAAGTGTATTTTTGTTTGTAAGATGAATCCTCCACCCTTGTTACAAAGCTTATATTTTCAATAAAGGAAGAAGTGGATTGGGATAAAAGTCTGGCATTTTCTTGGGCCAGGAGCTGATTTGATTTCTTTAGGTTTATATATCCGGTTACATCATCAAAAAGATGATAAACATTAGCGGATATATAATTAGAAGAATTGAAAAAACCTGTATTGTGAAATTTGCTATTTGCTACAATTAAATAAAATGCTGAAACCTCCAAAAAAAGAAACAAGAAGAAATTGTTATTCTTCCAAAGAAAGCTTATTAAACTACGCATTTTCTAAATTGTGCTTCAAAACCGAATAATACCCTGTGTATAAAGAGATACAACGAACTAATGAATAAATTGTTTCACTAAATAGTTTGGATTTCTTAAACTGTTTAGGCAAATGGATTAAAATAGAATTACCTGATAAGAAAAGGAAATTTTTCTATGTTTTTTAGCGCAATTCCTGTCCCTCTTGCAACCGCACGTAAAGGATCCTCAGCTACATGAACAGGTAATTTTGTTTTAAGTGCTATTCGTTTATTTAACCCCCGTAACAGGGATCCGCCTCCTGCCATGTAAATACCCGTACGGTAAATATCAGCCGATAATTCGGGTGGAGTCATTTCCAATGCACTTAAAATTGCTTCTTCAATTTTAGCAATTGATTTGTCAAGTGCATGTGCTATTTCTGAATATGAAACATAAATTTCCTTTGGAATTCCAGTCATTAAATCTCGCCCATGAACTGCATAATCAGGGGGAGGATTGTCAATATCCGGCATGGCAGCTCCAACTTCTATTTTTATCCTTTCCGCAGAGCGTTCACCAATTAAAATATTGTGTTGCCTTCTCATGTAATCTTCAATATCGCTGGTGAATTCATCTCCGGCTACCCTTATGGATTTATCGCAAACTATACCACCCAATGCAATTACAGCGATTTCAGATGTTCCTCCACCAATATCAATAATCATATTTCCCATTGGTTCTTCTACATCGATGCCAATGCCAATGGCTGCTGCCATGGGTTCATGAATAAGGTAAACTTCTTTTCCCCCGGCATGTTCAGCAGAGTCACGCACAGCCCTTTTTTCAACCTCTGTAATACCTGATGGAATACAAATCACCATTTTTAAGGAAGGTGTAAATAATTTTCTTCCAGGATTTATCATTTTTATCATCTCTCTTATCATGTGTTCTGCAGCGTGAAAATCTGCAATTACACCGTCTTTAAGTGGTCGGATGGTTTTAATGTTTTCATGGGTTTTTCCATGCATTTGCATGGCTTTTTTACCAACGGCAATAACCTTGCCCGTTGTACGATCAATTGCCACAATGGATGGCTCATCAACTACCACTTTATCATTAAAAATAATTAAAGTGTTGGCAGTTCCCAGGTCAATTGCAATTTCCTGTGTAAATAAATCAAAAAATCCCATCAGTTAGCTGAATTTTGGTAATTAATGTTTAAAATGTCTTACTCCTGTCAAAACCATAGAAATGCCATTGTTATTGCAATATGCTATGGATTCATTGTCTTTTATTGAACCTCCAGGCTGAATTACAGCTGAAATTCCTTCATTTCCTGCTATTTCAACACAGTCTGCAAAAGGAAAAAATGCATCTGAAGCCATAACAGACCCTTTCAAATCAAAGCCAAATGCCTTGGCTTTGATTATAGCTTGTTTTAAAGCATCCACCCTTGAGGTTTGGCCTGTTCCGCTTCCCAACAACTGCTTGTTCTTAACCAATACAATTGTATTTGATTTGGTGTGTTTTGCAAGTATATTTGCAAACAGCAAATCCTCTGTTTCTTTTTCTGTTGGTGCTGTTTTTGTTACCATTTGAAGCATTTTCAAGCTTTCGGTTTTAATATCCCTGTCTTGTTCAAGCACCCCGTTTAACACCGTGCGAAATTGTTTTAATGGAAGTGCACTATTTTTCTGTCTGAGTATTATCCTGTTTTTCTTTTGTTTGAGCATTTCCAATGCCTGTTCTTGGTATGAAGGAGCAATAACTACTTCACAAAACAATTCATTTATTTCTATTGCTGTTTGTAAATCTATTTCTCTATTGCAAATTAATACTCCTCCAAAGGCTGAAACAGGATCCCCAGCAAGGGCAGCTCTCCATGCTTCAATTAGTTTTTCAGAAGATGCTATTCCACATGCGTTGTTGTGCTTTAAAATTGCAAAGGTAGCCTGATCCTTAAATTCTGATATAAGATTTACAGCAGCATCTACATCCAAAAGATTGTTATAGGACAATTCCTTGCCATGGTACTTTTCAAAAACAGCTTCGAGTTCACCAAAAAAAACACCTTTTTGATGCGGATTTTCTCCATATCGTAATGTTTGAAATTTAGTAATGCTTTGTTTGAAAACAGTCTCCTTATCCTGGTTAAAGTATTTAAAAATAGCAGTATCATAACCGCTTGAAACATTAAATGCCTTGGTGGCCATTTTTTTTCGGTCTTCAATGTCCGAAAAACCCTGTTTTATATTCAACAATTCCAGAAGTTCTGGATACTCGTTTTTGGAAGAAACAATTATTACATCATTGAAGTTTTTTGCTGCAGCACGTATTAGGGAAATCCCACCAATGTCTATTTTTTCAATAATGCTTTTTTCATCAGCCCCAGAAGCAACTGTATCTTCAAAAGGGTAAAGATCAACAATAACAAGATCTATTTCAGGTATTTCATATTCTTCAAGCTGTGCTGCATCACTTTGTATTTCTCTGCGGCTAAGTATTCCTCCAAATATTTTTGGATGTAGCGTTTTCACCCTTCCCCCTAAAATACTTGGATATGAAGTAAGGTTTTCAACCGGTATAACATCTATGCCAAAGGATTCTATGTATTCTTGAGTGCCACCTGTGGAGTATAGTGTTACACCTAACTCGTCTAATTTTTTCAGGACAGGCTCTAAGTTGTCTTTGTAATATACTGATATTAAGGCATTTTTAATTTTTTTCAATTGTTCGATTTTTTTTCGTATATTTTATATGCAAGTTTAAGCAAAAATAGCGTCAACTGACAATCAGCCTACCCTTTATTTTTCATTATTTATGAATAAATTGTTGTTTTTCTTAAAAACACCGTTTTTTGCTTATAATTATGACGAACGGTACCGGTTTTTTGCAAACATTAAATTATTTTTGTTTCTATGCTGTATTTGAAGCTTCTGTCTGAGAGTATATTATTTGCCATTCATGCACTGGTAGCAAATAAATTGAGAACTTTCCTTTCTCTATTGGGTATTACCATTGGTATATTCGCAATTATTTCCGTTTTTACAATGGTAGATTCTCTGGAAAAAAAAATTCGTGACAGCGTTTCTTCCTTAGGCGATAATGTAATATTTGTTCAAAAATGGCCCTGGACTTTTGGTGCGGATTATCCTTGGTGGAAATATTGGCAAAGACCTGTTCCATCAGTTAAAGAAATGCAAGAAATTCAAAGAAGGGGAACTATAATACAAGCAGCAACTTTTTTGGCTTCTGTAAATAAAACAATTTCTTTTGAAAACAACAGCATTGAAAATGTGGAAGTACTTGCTGTTTCCCAGGATTACAATAAGGTAAAGTCCTTTGAATTACAAAACGGGCGTTATTTTTCTGAAAATGAATCTGCAAGTGGAAAAAATATTGCTATTATTGGAAACACTGTTGCAGAAAATCTTTTTTTAAATACCAATCCAATTGGTAAATCCATAAAAATTGCTGGAAATAAATGCATGGTTGTTGGTGTTTTTAGTAAAGAAGGGGAGAGTATGTTCGGTAATTCCATGGATAATCAAGTAATTGTTCCTGTTACTTTCGGAAGGAGTTTTATTGATGTAAAAGATGAAAGTACAAATCCTTTTATTATGGTAAAAGCCATCAATGAAGTGAGTAATGACCAGCTTAAGGACGAATTAACCGGCATAATGCGTTCGTTAAGAAAATTGAAACCTAAGGTAGAGGATGATTTTGCATTAAATGAAACTAGCCTTATTTCAAATGGTTTTGATCAATTGTTTACTATGGTTAATTTTGCCGGAGGAATTATTGGTTTTTTTTCAATTATAGTAGGTGGTTTTGGGATTGCAAATATTATGTTTGTATCTGTAAAGGAAAGAACAAATATAATTGGCATTCAAAAATCTCTTGGTGCTAAAAATTCATTTATTCTTTTTCAATTTTTAGCCGAAGCAGTAATCCTCTGTTTAATCGGAGGAATTGCCGGACTAGCTATTATTTTTAGCGGCACAATCTTTTTTAATTTGCTTTTGGATATGGAAATAGCACTTACAATTAAAAACATAATAATTGGTTTGGGAATATCTGCCTCAATAGGTTTGATTTCTGGAATAATACCTGCCTATTTTGCATCACGCATGGATCCTGTTGAAGCAATTAGGAGTAATTGATTTTATTAAAAACATTCAGGCTTTTCTGTAAAAAATGCCTGATTGTTTTTTTTTAGTTAATGGGCCCTTTTTTGAAATTCAGTAACTTTTCCTTTTTCAAGCTTTTTATCTGGGTCCTCTCCCTTTACTTTCATTGTATCTTGTTTTCTTTTTGAAGGATTATGTTGTGGCCTTTCCTCCTTTTCCTCACCTTTCATAGGTTTAGCAGTTTGCTTTTTATTGTTTGCCATAATTTTTATATTTTATTTAATTAGTATAAAACGCAAGCAAAAATCAGGCAGAATATTTATTTATCCGAATAGCTTTTTTTAGAATAAATCAATTCTGAAAATACAGATGAGAAAAGGTTGATTTAAACTACTTGTTGGGTTTGAACTACAAGTAAGGAAAGAGTTTTAATTGCCTCCTGCACATTGCTTACATTTTCAAATGCCAGTGATAGTTTATCTATACTCTGTTTCATGCGGCAAGTCCTTGGGTTTTCTTGTACAAATTGCAATACTTTTGTAAAGGCGGGGGACTGGTAATAGGGAGAATCCTGCTTGGTAATAAAATAACCAATTAGCTTATTGTTTTTTAATACAAGTTTCTCAAATCCTATATCCATTGCAATCCATCTTAAACGAAGAACATGCATTAATTCCAAGGTCGATTCAGGAACAGTTCCAAAGCGATCAATCAGATTGTATTCAAATTTTTTAAGATCTTCCTCCTTTTCAATGTTATCAAGCTCCTTATAAAGACTTAAGCGTTCAGTAATATTAGTTACATATTCATCCGGGATTAGAATTTCTAAATCCGTGTCAACCTGACAATCATTGATGTATCTTTTCTTTTTTGACTTTCCAAATTCATCTGAACGTGTTTCTTCAAAAAGTTCTTTAAACTCTTGTTCTTTGAGTTCTTGTATAGCCTCATCAAGAATTTTTTTGTACATTTCAAAGCCAATTTCATTGATAAAACCGCTTTGTTCTCCTCCTAATAAATTTCCGGCACCCCGAATATCTAAATCACGCATGGCTATATTAAATCCACTGCCCAGTTCTGAAAACTGTTCGATAGCAGTAAGCCTTTTTCTAGCCTCCGGAGTCAATAAAGATAATGGTGGGCAAAGCAGGTGGCAGAATGCTTTTTTATTAGAGCGCCCAACCCTACCCCTCATTTGATGAAGGTCGCTTAGCCCAAACATATGTGCCTGGTTTATAATAATTGTATTGGCGTTGGTAATATCAAGTCCTGCCTCAATAATTGTTGTTGAAACCAATACATCCACCTCGCCCTCAATAAAAGAAAGCATTCTTTCTTCAAGCTCCTTTCCCTCCATTTGTCCGTGAGCGAATAAAACCCTGGCATCCGGAACCAGCCGCTGTATCATTCCCGCTACTTCAGGTAAATTTTCTATCCTATTGTGTACAAAAAACACTTGGCCGTCACGAGAAATTTCAAAGCTTATTGCATCTCTAATTGTTTCTTCATTAAAAGTATGTAATTCAGTTTGAACCGGATAGCGATTAGGCGGGGGGGTATTAATCACAGATAAATCCCTTGCTCCCATTAATGAAAATTGAAGCGTGCGAGGTATAGGAGTTGCTGTTAAGGTAAGGGTATCAACAGTTTCTCTCATAGTTTTTAACTTGTCTTTAACTGCAACTCCAAATTTTTGTTCCTCATCTATTATTAGTAAACCCAAATCTTTGAATTTTACATCCTTACCTGCAATTCTATGGGTTCCAATTAAAATATCAATCTCTCCTTTTTCAAGTTTTTGCAATGTTTCCTTTTGTTGTTTTGCTGTCCTGAATCTATTTATATATTCAATGTTGCAAGGAAAGTCTTTTAACCTTTCACGAAAAGTTTTATAATGCTGAAGTGCAAGTATGGTAGTTGGTACTAAAATAGCTACTTGCTTTGAGTCAGTTACAGCCTTAAATGCCGCCCGAATAGCTATTTCTGTTTTTCCAAAACCCACATCACCACATATTAACCTGTCCATAGGAATAGTTGATTCCATATCTCTTTTTACGTCCATAGTGGATTTAATCTGATCTGGAGTGTCTTCGTAAATGAAAGACGCTTCCAATTCGTTTTGAAGGTAGGTGTCGGGTGTAAAAGCAAATCCCTTTTTTGTCCTTCTTTTAGCATACAATTTAATGAGATCGAAAGCAATTTCCTTTACCTTTTTCTTTGTCTTTTGCTTTAAAGTTGCCCATGCACCCGAACCCAATTTGTTTAATTTTGGTTCAGTTCCCTCTTTCCCGGAATATTTGGCTATCCGATGAAGAGAATGTATACTTACATATAAAATGTCATTGTCCTTATAAACAAGTCTTATTGCTTCCTGCATTTTGCCATTCACCTCAAGTTTTTCCAGCCCGGCAAATCGACCAACTCCATGATCTATATGAGTAACAAAATCTCCCTGATTAAGACCATAAATCTCTTTAAGAGTAATTGCTTCATTTTTTTTATAGGTACTGCTTTTTAATCGGAAACGATGGTATCTTTCAAAAATCTGATGATCTGTATAACAGGCTAAACCTAAATCATTGTCAATAAAACCTTCCTGGACAGATAATAATATTGGGGTAAAATTAAAATCATTTTCTACTTTTTTGCTAGCTTTTAAATCCTCAAAAATTGTATAAATTCTTTCTGTCTGCTTTGCTGTATCTGCAAAAATTATATTTTTATAGTTCTTTTTACTATTGCTGTGTAGGTTTTCTATAAGCAATTCAAAATTCTTGTTGAAAACTGGCTGGGGCTTACAATTGTATTGGATTTTAAGAGCTTCCGGGAAATAAAACCGTGTTCCAAATTCAATTGTTGTACATTTTAAACATTCACTGGCAAAACTTTCTGCAGAAGTAAATAACTCAGAGGGGGGTAAGTGTTTTAAGGGAGAATTAAGTCCGGTGAAAGCCTGCTCTGAAAGTTCATATTGTTTCTGGAGTAAATCTTTGGATAGGTGATAATCTTTAAGCCACAAAATCGTGTTTTTGTCCTGGCCCAAGCCCTCTGAAAGATATTCCAGAAAAGTTGTCCGGCTCTCCTGGAGAAGCTTTTCCTGAACATTGGGAATTATAACAATGCGTTCATGGTTTTTAATGGAAAGTTGGTCCACTGTATCAAAGGAACGAATCGTTTCTACTTCATTTCCAAAAAATTCAATACGGTAGGGGTTATCATTGGAAAAGGAAAAAACATCCACTATGCCACCTCTTATCGAAAATTGGCCTGGTTCTAGCACATAATCAACCCGTTCAAAATGGTATTCCGTAAAAAGTTCATTTAAAAATTCAAGGGATAGTTGGCTTGCCCTGCTTATTTCAAAGGTATTACTCTCAAGATGTTTTTTGGTGACAACTTTTTCAGTAAGTGCCTCTGGATAGGTTACAATTATAAATCTTTTTTTTGCCTTATTTATCCTGTTAAGTACTTCAGCCCTTAATAAAATATTTGCATTGTCTGTACTTTCAACCTGGTAGGCTTTTCGGTACGATGAAGGAAAAAATACTACCGTTTGTTCTCCTAAAATATTTTCAAGATCATTTAAACAGTAAGCAGCTTCCTCCTTACTGTTTAATAAAACAAGATGATTTTTTTCTGATTTTTTAAAAACACTTGAAATTGCAAAGGCTGATACAGAACCAGTAATACCGGTTAAATGAAGATGATTTCTGCCCGTTTTAATTCCCTCTGCTATGCTTTGAGTTCGTGTGTCGTTGTAATAAATTCCTATTAATTCCTCTATTCCCATTATCTTAATTGCTCATTCTTTGCAAATCTATATATAATAACGAAAGTAAATTTTTTTATGGTGTGGAAAGGGTATAAGTTTTAAAAGAATGTTTTTTGATTTAGATATAAAAGCAACCTTTTATTCAAAGAATGGGTGTTTATTCAATGTTGGTTTTTGCTTATTAAAGTTTAGGAAAATTACAATTGGAAAAACATTCAGAATTAATTGCCCATAGAAAAAATCAAGCATTTATTTAAAGTTAAATTAGCTTTAAATGTTTTCTTGTTTTTTCATTCCTCTAATATAAATAGATGATCTAGCCTCTTCTTTGGCCTTTATATGAGAATGGATTTGCATAAATTCCTCTGCTTTTTCAACCATTTCGGTTGACCCAATAAAATAGGGTATACGTTGATGAATTTCAACGGGTTGAATATCAAGGACACGGTTAAAACCATCCGTTGCTTTGCCTCCTGCTTGCTCTGCAATAAAAGCAAGAGGATTGCATTCGTAAAGTAACCTTAGTTTCCCATTAGGTGCGCTTGCTGTGGAAGGATAAATAAAGATCCCTCCTTTTATCATATTTCTATGAAAATCAGCAACAAGCGAACCAATATACCTTAGCGAATAGGGGCGTTTAGTAGCAATGTCTTCTTGCTGGCAATATTTTATATATGCTTTTACACCATCAGGAAAATGAACAAAATTCCCTTGATTTATTGAATAAGTATTCCCACCCGTTGGAATTTTCATATCTGGATGAGATAAACAAAATTCTCCAATGGATGGATCAAGGGTAAATCCATTAACTCCGTTTCCTGTAGTATATACAAGCATTGTAGAGGATCCGTAAATTATATAACCCGCTGCCACATGATTGGTGCCTTTTTGCAAAAAGTCATTAGGCACTCCCGGGCATCCATTCTCCGAAGTTCTTCTATATATGCTGAAAATTGTTCCAATAGAAACATTTACATCGATGTTCGATGAACCATCAAGGGGATCTATCGCTACAACATATTTGGCATTTTTTGATACATCTCCATCAATTGGAACAATGTCTTCCTGTTCCTCGGATGCTACTGCACAACATTCACCTCCTGCACGCAAGGCAGCCATGAATTGTTCATCAGCAAAAACATCAAGTTTTTTTACATGCTCTCCCTGAACATTTGTTAAACCAGCTTCTCCTAAAATGTCTACCAAGCCTGCTTTATTTACCTCCCGGTTTACAATTTTAGCCGCAATGCCAATATCTCTCAGTAATCTGGATAATTCACCTTTTGAATTTGGATACTCATTCTGGCGTTCTATAATAAACTGCCCCAGCGTTACCATGCGAATTTTATTGCTCATTGAATCTTGTTTTAGCTACAATAGTTAAATATTATACAAATATAAGGGAAGATAAACTATTTTTACTGTTTATTTTAATTTTTTTTGCTCTATTAGTAGTATGTATAAGCCTTTTACTAGAATAGGATATTGCTTTTTATGTTTAAAAAACTTTCAAACCTTAATAAATAAACTTTCCGTTCAATGCTATCTCCCAGCGAAAATAAAAGATACAACAGACATTTGATTCTTCCTGTAATTGGATTAAAGGGTCAGTTGAAACTTAAAGAGGCTAAAATCCTCATGGTTGGAGCTGGCGGTCTTGGTTGTCCAGTGCTTCAATATTTAACGGCTGCAGGAGTAGGTAATATTGGAATTGTTGATAATGATATTGTAGATGAATCCAATTTACAAAGACAAATATTATTTACTCCAGGCGATATAGGAAAATCAAAAGCAGTTGCCGCTAAAGACATTTTGATTAATCAAAACCCACACATAAATATTTATGCTTTTAATGAATTCATCAATGTTGATAACGCCATTTCACTAATTTCCCAATTTGATATTATTATTGATGGCACTGATAATTTCAATTCCAGGTATTTAATTAACGATGCTTGTATAATTGCTGATAAACCATTGGTTTTTGGATCTATTCACCAATTTGAAGGACAAATGAGCGTGTTCAATTATAAAAATGGGCCAACATACCGGTGTTTGTACCCTGAAGTTCCACAACTGGGAAATGATTGTTCTCAAGCAGGTGTAATTGGAGTACTTCCTGGAATTATTGGAACTTTAATGGCGAATGAAGCCATTAAAATGATTGTAGAAATTGGTGAAATTCAATCTGGAAAATTGTTTGTTATCAATGCCCTTGATTTGCAGATTCAGGTACTTGAATTTACCAGAAGTTCTCTTGCCAAAGTTACTCAGTTGGGTAACTATAATCATACATGTGAAACAGCCCAAGTTAAAGAAATTACTGTTGCACAATTAAAAGTAAAAATAACCTCAGGAGAAGATTTTCAGCTTTTGGATTTGAGGGAAATATATGAACAGCAGAATAGATTACCAAAAAGCGAATCCCTTTCTTTTGGAGAAATTATGCAGGAATATAAAAAAATCAAAACACATGTTCCTGTTATACTATTTTGCAAGCAAGGGAACAGAAGTAAAATTGCCATAATGAATTTGCAAGAAAAATTTGGCTTTGATAATCTTCATAACCTGGAAGGTGGCGCAGATGCCTGGAAAGAATAATTTCAGATAATCCATTTGCAAGCGTAAACCTCGTTTTTTAATTCTGCAAACCTTTATTGTTGACTTTGCAAATGCAATCTTTTTTGCGGTTTACTCTTATTTTTTTTTGTAAAATTTATAGACTAATTATTTACTTACGAATATCCTTCAATTACATTGCTTTTTTTAACAACATCAGCAATGGGTTTAAGTGCAGAAATATTGTTCTCAAAGGCAGTTCCTATTACAATTATGTCAGCCCCTGCAAGGCATGCTTCATAAGCCTGTTCTGGTGTTTTTATACCACCTCCAACTATCAAAGGAACAGTAATGAATTCTTTGGTTTTTAAAATCATTGCAGAACTTATGGGTTTAAGTGCACCACTACCTGTTTCAAGGTAAATAAGTTTCATGCCCAATTGTTCCCCGGCAAGTGCGGTACATGCTGCAATTTCAGGTTTGTCATACGGAACCGGAGTAGTGTTGCTTATATAGGTAACGGTAGTTGTTTTTCCACTGTCAACCAAAATATATCCGGTAGGTAAAATTTCAAGCCCACTTGCCTTTAAAATTGGTGCAGCAGCTACATGTTGCCCAATTAATAATTCAGGATTTCTACCTGAAATCAAGGATAAAAGGAGAATTCCATCTGCATTTTTATTAACCTGTACCGGACTTCCTGGAAATAAAATTACAGGAAGTCTGGAATGTGCTTTAATGGCTACTAATTTTTCTTCGAAATCAGAATTTACCATCAAACTTCCTCCTACAAATATTAAATCGGCTCCATTTTCTGCAATTGTTTTTACAAGGAGCGGAATTGATAAAAGATCCTGCTTATCCGGATCGATCAAAACAGCAAGTAATTTTTTGCCTTTTTTCTTGTTTTCAAGAATTAAACTATAGATGTTTTTGTTGGATAGCATGCTAAATGTTTTGTAAATTAATCTCTTCCAATACATAAACCAAAATATGGCCCTGTATTTTTTCATAATTTAAAAGGTAATTTTTTTTAACATTTCCTTTTATTATTCTTCCTTCAATTGTTCCAGATTTCTTAAATTTAAATGGGGGTATAAATAAATTCTCTTTAAATGTAAGTTCTTTTTCACCATATACCTTATATAATGATTCTTTTGCTCCCCAATAAACGAGTAGTTTTTCGAAATCCCCAGAATTTTGAATGTCTGATAATTCAATTAGGCTTAAAAATTTATTTTTTATTCTTTCTACTTTAGGATTTGCTTTTTCAATATCAACTCCGGTTTCCTCCTTTTCATTAATAATTAAAGACACAAAACTTTCAGTATGGGATATTGATATTTTTAATGTCGAGTCTTTTAAATAGGGTTTTCCTGTTTTTGAATACAGAATTTGAAATCCTTTGCCTAACATTTTTTTAAGTAATACTCGTACTGAAAGCCATTGTATTTTTTTTGTTTCAAGATTTATCTGCTCTAGCTGTTGCAATTCAATAGAGGATAGGTTGATTTCCGAAATTAAATCTGCTCTGGTTTCTGTAATTTCCCATAACCCAATATTTAGGCAGGAATTAATATTGTTAATTGAATATAAACTCATTGCCTAAAAGTTTTCCATAAACAATGAAATGGATATCTTGTGAAAAACAAGCATAAATTATAGCGATTAGTTGTTAAAAAGTTAAATTCTTGGTAAATTTGCCCCTTTCATCAATTAAAAACAAATTTATTTCTAATGGAAAATGTATCAACAAACAATCAAGTGTTAAAATATAAGGTAAAAGATATGTCCCTTGCTGATTGGGGCAGACGCGAAATCAGACTTGCCGAGGCAGAAATGCCAGGCTTAATGGCAATAAGGGAAGAGTTTGGAGCAAAAAAACCATTGAAAGGTGCACGAATTGCTGGTTGCCTTCATATGACTATCCAAACAGCAGTGTTGATTGAAACATTAGTTGAACTTGGTGCAGAAGTTACCTGGTCATCATGTAATATTTTTTCAACCCAGGATCATGCTGCCGCTGCTATAGCTGCTGCCGGAATTCAGGTTTATGCTTGGAAAGGGTTAAACGAAAAGGATTTTGACTGGTGTATAGAGCAGACTCTGTTTTTTGGTGAAGATAAAAAACCATTGAACATGATTCTTGATGATGGTGGTGATCTTACCAATATGGTTTTTGATAGATATCCTGAATTAGTAAAAGATATCAAAGGTCTTTCAGAAGAAACTACAACTGGAGTGCACAGACTTTATGAAAGAATGAAAAATGGCACTTTGCCAATTCCTGCCATTAATGTTAACGATTCCGTTACAAAATCTAAATTCGACAATAAATATGGTTGTAGAGAATCTCTTGTAGATTCTATTCGTAGAGCCACTGATGTTATGATGGCTGGTAAAGTAGCAGTTGTTGCTGGTTTTGGCGATGTTGGAAAAGGTTCTGCTGAATCTTTAAGTGGAGCCGGAGCAAGGGTTATTGTTACTGAAATTGATCCAATTTGTGCTCTTCAAGCTGCAATGGAAGGGTATGAAGTAAAGAAATTTGCTGATGCAGTTAAAGAAGCTGATATTGTGGTTACTGCTACGGGAAATTTTAATATTGTAACAGAAAAAAGTTTCCGTTCAATGAAAGATAAAGCTATCGTTTGTAATATTGGTCACTTTGACAATGAAATAGACATGGCTTGGTTGAATAAAAACTTTGGACATACCAAAGAAGAAATCAAACCACAAGTTGATAAATATACTATTGATGGTAATGATGTTATTGTTCTTGCAGAAGGCAGACTTGTGAATTTAGGATGCGCCACAGGTCATCCTTCATTTGTAATGTCTAACTCTTTCTCTAACCAAACCCTGGCCCAATTGGAACTTTGGACAAATCCTGGCCAGTATGAAAACAAAGTATATACTTTGCCTAAGCAACTGGATGAAAAAGTGGCCAGATTACACTTAGCTAAAATTGGTGTTGAGCTCGATGAACTTTCTTCTGAACAAGCAAAATATATTGGAGTAGATATTAAAGGGCCATTTAAACCGGATTACTACAGATATTAATAGTTGCTTTTATTAGTAAAGATTCAAAAAAGGAAGGGGCTGCAAGTTATTTGCAGCCCCTTCCTTTTTTATAAGAAATTAATTACTGCTGTCGAGTAAAAGTTTTTTAGATTCCTCGCTATGCTCAGATTGTAGGCATTTCAAGAGTTTTAGTTTGCTAAAACATATGTTTCTCACTTTCAATGTAAATCCGAACGAATGCAGTGTAGTGAGGAATCTTTTCTTTTTTACCGGACATTGATTTCATCCCAACAATGTAAGAAGTAATTGAAGGTTTTATTTGCAATTCTTCCAAACAAAAATAAATGCGATTAATTAGGAAAAATCAAGGTAGTGTTTTTACTATTAATTAGATATAATAAGTTTTACCCCGTCATAAGTGGTTTGGTATTGTTTTAAAGGGTATTGAGCTGGGCCTTGTTGAACTGAACCGTCAATAAGAAAAAATTGGGAAGAACAACTCCTGTCAACAGCAGAAAAACTATTTGCAGAATCAAGCATTACCACTGCCAATGGATTTTCAGAGTCATAAGTACAATGTCGATCATAGGCCATAAATTCATCTTGCGATTTCCTATAAACTATAATTCCTCTTGATCCACCATTTAATTGTGTTGAGCCGCTTATTGCATTTAAATTAAAAAATTCAGGATCAGATACGTGCAGTGTAATGTTTACTGGCACATAGGGCACTGGATGCTCTTCTCTTCTACAGGAACTCAAAACACAAATGCAAATCATGAAAATGGGCACAAAAACTCTGTATGTATTAGTTATCATTCGTTTTTTTGTATTAATTTAGCGTGAATTAATTTATTTCAAATCTAATCAAATGAAGCGGTTTTTCAAATTCTTGTTCATGGTTGTGTTTATTTTCTTTACCACTGCTTGTTTTTCTTTTACACAAGGTCAATCAAAGCAGCCTTCAACAAAAAAGAAACACAGTGAGGCTGCAAAGGAAAAGAGAAGAAAAGAAAAAGAAGTAATTAAATATGAAAACGAATCAAGAAAAAAACACCTTGATATACAAACTAGACAAACCCGAAAAAGAATGAAAAGGAATATGAAAAACACAACAGTAGCCAAAAACAACAAGAAAGAAATTTTTATAAAAAGATGGTTTTCCAGAAAGAATTAGAGCTTGAATTGGCTGGTTATACTGGGTTTTTAGCACTTTTAGCAAAAAAAAACGCATTTTAAATAAAAAAACATTTTTAGTATGATTTTTTATTTTAAATTTGTTGCACTACTATGGAAAACATTGACGTAAAAACGATAATTTATTTTGTAATTGCCATTGTTTGGTTTTTATACAGTACTTTTCGAAAGTCGCAGAATAAGGCCAAAAAACAAAGCGAGGCACTTCCTCCATTAAAAAACCAAGAAATTAGAGAGATTGTAAAAGAGGATTCATTTTCTGAAAGAAAATATCTTGAGGAAATTCAAAACGCTGAGATAATTAGTATAAGGAAACCAAAAATAAAAAAGAAAGTTGCTTCTGCAAAAACAAACCAAGACGATTATTTTTCTGATGCAAACAATCGGATCGAAGACGGTGATAAATCATCGGATGTACTTGCAGGCCTTGATCCTAGGGACATGGTTATCTATTCTGAAATATTAAAAAGGCCCATTTACTGATATAACTAATGATTTAATAAATTTAAATTGTAAAAAATTTGGAATTGAGTTTTATGATTTTATATCTTTACAGGCTTTATGTCAACTGATTTGTATTATATCCATTGTGTTTATTCTTTTTTCAACTATATTAAATTAAGTAAATAATTTATTCTATATGCTAAAACAAATACAACTGTTGTTTTTAATTACTCTTGCTTCGGTTACCATTGCAAAAGCACAGGTAGGCCAAGGTGGTTTAAAAGGTAAAGTTTTGGACAAGGTAAATAATGAGCCTGTTCCTTTTGCAAATGTTGTTGTGGAATTAAACGGCAATCAAATTGCAGGTGTTACTACTGATATTGATGGTAATTTTTTCATTAAACCGCTTTCTCCCGGAAAGTATGATGTTAAAGCATCTTTTGTAGGTTATGAGAAAATTCAAATATCCGGAGTAGTAGTTTCTTCTGATCAAATTGCTTTCTTAAATATTAAAATGTCTCAGGGTATTGAACTTGCTACTTTTGAAAAAGTGGAGTATGAAGTTCCTTTGATATCTAAAGATAAAACTTCTTCTGGAGGTACTGTTACCCGGGAGGAAATTGCCAAAATGCCGGGGCGTTCCGCGGAAATGGCCGCTCTTACTGTAGGTGGTATTTATTCTGCTGACGGTGAAAGAGGTAGTGTAAGAGGAGCAAGAGAGGATGCAACGGATACTTATATTGATGGTGTTAAAGTTAGAGGTGCAGTTACAGTTCCTAACCAGGCTATTGAACAAGTTACTGTTATTATGGGAGGAGTACCTGCTCAATATGGTGATGCTACCGGAGGTATTATTAGTATTACAACCAGGGGCGCATCTTCCACTTATTTTGGAGGGGTGGAGCTTATTTCTTCTCAATTAACAGATGCATATGGTTATAATCTTATGGGTTATACCCTTTCCGGACCTTTATTAATGAAAAATGATCCTCAGGATTCTACCAAGAAAAAACCTTTAGTTGGATTTTTCTTTTCTGGTGAATTGAAATCTGAAAAGGACCCTCGTCCTTCAGCCATTGGTTCTTGGAAAGTGAATGAAGATAAAATGCAATCACTCAGAGACAATCCTTCCAAACCTGTTGGGACCGGTTTCTTTCCTACCGGTGAGTTTGTAAGGACAAGTGATATGGAGCAAATTAAAGCAAGACAAAATGTTTCTACTAAAGGAGCTGTGGTTGCAGGCAAAATTGATATTAATACCAGTACAAACACCCATCTTACACTGGGTGGTACAATGGACTATGGAACAAAGAGAACGGGTGTTTCTAATGATATTAATAGGAATGTTTTTGAAAATACTTTGTTTAACTCTGACCATAATCCATTAATAACAGAAAATGTGTGGAGGGTTTATACAAATTTCACACATCGTTTTACTGGCGATGCCATGCAGGAAGAATCTGCTTCAGTAATTAAAAATGCATACTATTCTTTGCAGTTGGATTATTCCAAAAACAACAGAAGAATTGAGGACCCGATTCACAAAGACAAAATTTTCAACTATGGTCATATTGGAAAATTCAATTCTACATTTGTGAATTACTATACTCCTTTTCCTGTTTTTGAAGACTCTACTGGATTAACTGCATACGTGCATGAGAATTTTCAACAAACTGCTTATGAATTTGAACCTGGCACCAGCAATCCTATTCTTGCTAATTATACACAGAATTACTATGATTTATATGAGGACCCTGCAGGGCATTATGAAAATCCTCAACAAGTAATTGAAGGAGGAGGTTTGTTAAATGGACGTTATCCAATGAATAAATCTCGTGGTCATGTTTATGATATTTGGAACGCACCTGGAATGCCTTACAATGGATATTCAATTATGGACAATTCTCAGTTCAGAGTAAGAGCTACCGGATCTGCAGATATTAAAAACCACGCTATTCTTGTAGGTTTTGAATACGAACAGCGCTCAGATAGATTTTTTAATGTTACAAACCCTTATCAATTGTGGCAAAGAGCCAGAGATCTTGCAAACCTGCACATACAACAACGTGATGTTGCTAACCCAGAAGTGGTTTACACGGAGGGGAATCCAATTCCAACCATCACTTATAAAAGGTTTAATAATTCTCCAGGAGAGTATGACAATTTTAATGGTGACGAAACCCAGTCCTTTTTTGATTATAATTTAAGAGGAAAATTAAACCTGGATCAGGATGGCCTTGATTTTCTTGATGTGGATTCTTACGATCCAAGCCTTTATACGCTTGATATGTTTAGTGCAAATGAATTGTTGAATGAGGGTTATAATTTTGTTAGCTATGCCGGATATAACCACAAAGGAGAAAGACTTAAAGGGAAGCCAAGTTTTGATGGTTTCTTTAACGATAGAGATGAATTTGGAAATTTAAAACGTGAAATAGGTGCTTTTCAGCCAATTTACATTGCAGGGTATATTCAGGATAAATTTGCTTTTGAAGATCTTATTTTTAATGTTGGTCTTCGTGTTGACAGGTTTGATGCCAATCAGTTTGTTTTGAAAGATCCTTATTCTTTATTTGAAACAAGGAAAGCTGCTGAACTTCCTGCTGATTTACGCCCTTCCAATATTGGCGATAACTTCGTTGTTTATACCTCAGATGATGCGACTGCAGATATTTCTGAGCCAAATTCAATTTTAGGTTACAGAGATGGCGATAAATGGTATAACGCTAAAGGAATTGAATTGAATGACCCTAGTGTGCTTCTAACTTCTAAGGGCGTTACGGCTCCATGGTTGCTTAATCCTGATAAGAGAAATGCAAGTACTGATCTTACCAGTTCTGCATTTACAGATTATACTCCACAGGTAATAGTTATGCCGCGTATCGCTTTTTCATTCCCTATTTCTGATGAAGCATTGTTTTTCGCACATTATGATGTACTTGCAAAAAGACCAGGAAGTGGCTTAAGATTAGATCCTACGGATTATCTTTTTCTTCAAAGTGGTCCGAATTCAACTTTAAACAATCCAAATTTGAAACCTGAGAAAACAATTACCTATGAATTGGGTTTTCAACAAAAGTTAACTTATAGCTCTTCTTTGAAGTTTTCTGCCTTCTACAATGAAATGAGAGACATGGTTCAGGTGATAAACGTGAATTATGCTTATCCAAGAACCTATAGAACTTATGGTAATATGGATTTTGGAACAGTAAAAGGGATGACAATTGTTTATGATTTAAGAAGGACCGGAAATATTTCACTTAGAGCATCTTATACTTTGCAATTTGCTGATGGTACAGGCTCTAGTGCAACTACCGGTTTAAATATGATCAATGCTGGCCAGCCCAATTTAAGAACAGCATTTCCTTTGGAATTTGACCAGCGCCACAATTTTACCGCAAGTCTTGATTTTAGATTTGGAAAAGGAAAAAATTACAATGGCCCGGTTTGGTTTGATAAGCAGGTTTTCTCAAATACCGGTCTAAATGTTCTGGGAATGGCAGGCTCAGGTACTCCTTATTCCCAGCAGTCTAACATTAGCCCGGAAGCATTAGTGAATGGCGGTAGAAGTGTAATGAAAGGAAGCATGAATGGATCAAGAAATCCAGGACAAATGCGCCTTAGTTTAAGATTAGACAAAGACATTGATTTGCAGTGGGGTAAAGAGGAAGAGAAAAAGAAAAAAGCTGCTTTAAATGTTTACCTATGGGTTCAAAATGTGTTAAATACCAAGAATGTTATTAATGTTTACAGAGCTACAGGGAATCCTGACGATGATGGTTTTTTGAATGCTGCCGAATATCAGCAAGGCATCCAGCAGCAAAACGATGAAGCTGCTTACAGAGAATTATATGCTCTTAAAGTTAACAATCCACGTAATTACAGTATGCCAAGAACAATAAGGTTAGGAGTAATCCTGAGCTTTTAATAAATTTTTATAAAAAAATCTATATGAAAAAATTAAGCTTTTTATTCTTAAATATTTCTGTTTGCCTTGTTTTTGTTGCAAATACTACTTTCGCAAAAAATAGTACTAATAGTTCCAATGGAGGGCAAAACAATCCTGGTTCAAACCAAAACACCCCTTCCTTGGCCGCTGGTTGCGCAGTTGCTAGTGCTTCCCGTGATCTTGATTTAAACAATGTTAGAGCTTTAATTCACACTGGTGGAGATATGTGGTGGGATCTTGTTGGAAGTCCCAGATATGAAATTCCTAAAGGTTCAGGAAATCATTCTATGTTTTCAGGAGCACTCTGGATGGGTGGTGTGGATGTTAATGGACAATTAAAATTAGCTGCTCAAAGATTTCGTAATAAAGGAAATGATTATTGGCCTGGTCCTTTAAACAAAATAACCGTAGATATTGATGCTCCTACTTGCTATGAATACGATAAGTTTTTTGTTACAACAAGAGCGGAGGTTGAGGAATTCAATGCCTGGTTTTTGGCTACTCAGGATAATCCTGCACAAGCTGCTTTAGATTTTCCCGGATACCTTATTCCTAAATCTATTTTGGATTGGCCTGCCCATGGTAATCCTGGCAATAATGAAGGATATTACCTTGCACCTTATTTTAAGAGAGATGGATCAACTGGGGCATACAACCCTTATGACGGTGACTATCCTGGATACGAGTTGGTTTCCGGAGGTGAATGTGGAACAACAAGAGATGTGAAACTTTACGGTGATAAAAACCTATGGTGGGTATTTAACGATAAAGGAAATGTACATACTGAAACAGGTGGTTCACCAATTGGTATGGAAGTGAGAGCGCAAGCCTTTGCCTTTTCTACAAACGATGAAATTAACAATATGACATTTTACAATTATGAACTTATTAACCGTTCAACCTTTTCACTTGAAAATACCTATTTTGGTGTATGGGCTGATGCAGATTTAGGTTTTTACGATGATGATTTTGTTGGTTGCGATGTTCAAAGAGGATTAGGTTATGCTTACAATGGCGCGGAAACTGATGGTACTGGTGCACCAGGACATTATAAAGGTACTCCTCCTGCTATAGGTATTGACTTTTTTGAAGGGCCTTATCAAGACAATGATGGGATAGATAACCCTTTGGTTTATGATTACAATCTTGCTAAAGCAGGTAATGGTATTCCCTATTCTGGTCTTGGTATTGGCTATGGTGATGGGATTATAGACAATGAACGTTTTGGGATGTCACGTTTCCTGTATCACAATAAAGGAGGTCAAGGTGCTAACGCTATTCAGGAACCAGAAACAGCTCCAGATTATTATAATTTCCTAAGAGGTATATGGAAAGACAATACTAAAATGGTATATGGAGGAAACGGTCACGTTTCTGGTGGAGGAGTTGGTGAATGCAATTATATGTTTCCAGGAACTACTGATCCAATTGGATGGGGTACAAATGGAGCGCCACAACTAAACTGGACAGAAGAAACTGCTCTCAATGTTGCTGCTGATAGACGTTTTGCTCAATCAGCAGGACCCTTTGTTCTTAAACCGGGAGCTGTAAATAATATTACTGTTGGTGTGGTATGGGCTCAGGCACTTTCAGGTGGTCCTTTTGCATCTGTGGAAAAGTTAAAAATTGTAGATGATAAAGCACAATCTTTATTTGATAATTGCTTTAGAATTCTTAATGGACCCGATGCTCCTGAATTAACTATTAAAGAATTAGATAAAGAGCTTATACTTTATTTAAGTAACCCAAGAGGGAATAATGTGAATGAATCGTATATTGAAAAAGACTATACAATTCCTTCCATAAATATTGAAACAGGACAAGCTTTTGACCAATTTTATAGATTCCAGGGATATCTTATTTACCAGGTAAAGGATGGAACTGTAACGGCAGATGAAATTGGGAATCCGGATAGAGCAAGATTAACTGCACAGGTTGATATTAAAGATGGCGTTTCAAGGTTAATTAATTTTAAATTTGATGAAAATATTCTTGCAAATGTACCTGAAGATGTTATAATCAATGGTACGGATAAAGGAATTTACCATTCATTTAGAATTCTCGAAGATAAATTTGCTTTAAATGCTAAAAAACTTGTTAATCATAAGCCTTATTACTTTTTAGCAATTGCTTATGCTTACAATAATTTCAAACAGTATAATCCTCTTCAGCCGTCAGGATTAGATGGACAAACTAAAACCTATAAATTAAGCCGTAAGACTGCTAGTGGGAGTATTAAAGCTTTTAAAGCTGTTCCGCATAATTCATCACCCAGAGAAACTGGTATTTTAGTTAACAGTTCATATGGCGATCAGCCAATAATTACTAGGATTGAAGGTCAAGGTAATGGAGGATTAAACATTGAATTTTCTGCTGAGAGCGAAGCCCAAATATTCTCTGCAGGTAAAATTGAATTTCCTGTTTACAAAAAAGGATTTGGGCCTGTTGATATTAAAGTTGTAGATCCGTTAAATGTTCCTGATGCAACTTTTGAGATTAAATTAAATGTCCCGGGAACTTCTTCTATTGACACTGCCAGCTGGATACTTACTAACACTTCAGCTTTTGAAGTGGATGGACAAAGCTATGCCGCTGGAGAATTTGTTGTAAATTCTGGAACCTCAATTAAAGTAGCTTATGAGCAATTAATTCCGGCCATTGGCCTTTCTATTCGTATCGAACAGGCCGAAAATCCTGGAATTCCTACTTCACTTACCAATGGTTACATTGGGGCTTCCATGGAATTTAATGATGAACAAAACAGATGGCTTACAGGTGTTTCTGATGCTGAGCAGTTCAGTCAAACCAATTGGATTCGTTCTGGTACTTTTGATGATACAACAATGTTTAATTATCCATACAATAAAATATATTTTGATTATGGTGGAAAAGACGATAAAGAAATATATGAAAAAGTATTGAATGGAACTTGGGCTCCTTATGGTTTAACTTCTGTTTATGAACATGGTCCGGCTATACCTGTAACTGGGGGTAATACAGATTTAAGCAAGGTGAAAAGTGTTGATGTTGTTATTACTGATGACAAAACCAAATGGACCAGATGTCCTGTTCTTGAAAATCAATTCAATCCGCTTTTATCCCTTGGTGGTGCTGTTAAAAATGGATTAAGAAAATCACCTTCTGTTAATAAGGATGGAATTGCTGATGGAAGTGGCAATGGAATGGGATGGTTTCCAGGTTATGCTGTTTGTGTTGAAACTGGTGAACGTTTAAATATGGCTTTTAGTGAGGATACCTGGCTAGGTGATGCCAATGGTAGGGATATGTTATGGAACCCAACATCAGTTGTGTATACAAATACTGGCCAAATAAGAGGTGGAGGAAAGCATTTTATATATGTGTTTAATAAACGCGGAAATCTACCAAATCAAATGCCTGCTTACGATGAAGGAGAAAAATTGAAGGAATTTATTACTGCAGGTGGAACTGCTTTGCGTGAAGTATGGAACAATTGTATGTGGGTAGGTTATCCTTTGCTTGTAAAAGATAAGAAACTTTTAGGAACAGAAGTTAAAATTAAACTTAGAGTTTCAAGAAAGTATGAGAAATATGAAACAAGCAGTGTTGCAAATGACAAAAATCCACTTTACTCTTTCGATCTTAAGGATCTTGCCACTGAAAAGGGAAGTTCAATCGCACTGGATTCTGCACTTTCACTTGTGAATGTTGTTCCGAATCCTTATTATGCATATTCAGGTTATGAAACCAACCAATTGGACAACAGAATTAAGATTATTAACTTGCCTGTAGAAGCTTCTGTTACAATTTATACTGTAAATGGCACTTTAATTCGCAAATTTGCAAAAGCTGATAAGACAACCTCACTTGAATGGGATTTGAAAAACCATGCTGGCATACCTATTTCAGGTGGTGTTTATTTAATACATGTAAGTTCGAAAGACGAAACGGGTGTTTTAAGAGAAAGGGTATTAAAGTGGTTTGGAATTATGCGACCGGTTGATCTTGATTCATTTTAATAAAATTTATACATACGATACATATAATTAATACTTATGAATAGATATTTAAAATTCGCCTTTGCAGTAGTTGGTTCAGCAATTTTATGCTCAAATGGTATTGCGGGTAATAAGGATAGAGCAGGACAAGCCGGTGGATCTGCACTATTAATAAACCCTTGGGCCAGGAGTACTGGATGGGGAGGCGCAAACACTGCCAGTGTATCTGGTATTGAAGCCATGAGCCTTAATGTTGCAGGAATTGCTTTTACAAAAAAAACAGAAATTGTTTTTGCACATACTAACTGGCTTAACATTTCAGGCTCAATTGATGACAACATTAACATTAACGCATTCGGTTTATCTCAGCGTGTTGGTGAAACCGGGGTAATTGGCCTTAGTGTATTATCCATGAATTTTGGAGATGTAATGGTTACCACTGTTGATTTGCCTGAAGGTGGATTGGGTAATTTTTCTCCTTCTTACTCTGTAATTGGTCTTTCCTACGCGAAGGAGTTTTCGAACAGTATATATGGAGGATTAACGCTTAAAATGGTTTCTGAGAAAATAGCAAATGCCGGTGCTACTGGAGTTGCTATTGATGCCGGTGTAAGATATGTTACAGGTGAAAATGATAAAATAAAATTTGGAATTGCACTAAGAAATGTTGGCCCACCAATGAAATTCAAAGGAGATGGTCTTTCTATTAGAGGTGTTATTCCTACTACAGGTGCTAGTCTTACCGTTGAACAAAGAACTTCTCCATATGAGTTACCCTCAATGATTAATATTGGTGCTTCTTATGATTTCAAGCTTCTAGAAGATCACAGATTAACTCTTGCAGGAAATTTTGCCTCCAATTCGTTTACCAGAGATCAAATTTTGTTAGGACTTGAATATGGTTTCAAAAATTATTTCATGCTTAGAGGTGGATATGCTTACGAAGAAGGAATTACTAGTGTTAGTGACAGAGTAACAGCCTTTACTGGTCCTTCTGCAGGTGCTACTTTTGAACTTCCTTTAAATGATAAGGGAACCACCTTTGGTTTCGATTACTCTTACCGTGCTACAAATCCTTTTAACGGTGTTCATAGTTTAGGGGTGAGAATTAATTTATAGTGGTATATAAATAATTTTTTTTTATTAAATTTGTTATAGTATTTATAAAGAGTCCCGACTTTGTCGGGATTCTTTTATTTTTTATTATACTTAAACAATGATTTTTATTTAAACAGTTATGGGCAAACCAACATATTTTACTCAGGAAGGTCTGGAGAAGTTGAAGGATGAATTACATCAATTAACAACTTTTGAGCGCCCTTCCATTTCCAAACAAATTGCAGAAGCAAGAGACAAGGGTGATCTTTCAGAAAATGCGGAATATGATGCAGCCAAGGAAGCCCAGGGTTTACTTGAATTGAAAATATCAAAATTGCAGGATGTTTTAAGTACTGCCCGTATTATTGATGAATCTAAACTGGATAATTCCAAAGTACTTATTCTTTCTAAAGTTAAAATAAAGAATACAAAAAATGGAGCAACAATGATTTATACACTTGTTCCTGAAAATGAAGCCGATCTTAAAACGGGTAAAATCTCAATAAATTCACCCATAGCAACTGGCTTGTTGGGCAAAAAAATTGGTGAGAGTGTTGCTATTGCCGTCCCATCTGGAGAAATGGAATTTGAAATAATTGAAATTGGCAGATAAATGGCATCTGTATTCACTAAAATCATAAATGGCGAAATTCCTTCTCACAAGATTGCTGAGACAGATGATTTTTTCGCATTTTTAGATATTAGCCCACTTGCACTTGGCCATACGCTCGTAATTCCCAAAAAAGAAGTTGATTATATATTGAATCTTGAAGACGAATTATATTCACATTTATGGGCTTTTGCTAAAACTATTGCCATTGCTCTTGAAAAATCAGTTGATTGCAAAAGAATTGGAATAGCTGTTATTGGCCTGGAGGTGGCTCATACTCATATTCACCTTATTCCAATTAATAAGGTTGATGATATTAATTTTTCCAGGCCTAAAATGAAATTATCGGATGAACAATATGCCCTAATCGCAAAGGATATTCGTAATAACCTTGCTTTTCCTTTTAATTGATTTTTCGTTTAGGGTTTGCAACAATGAAAGATTCCCAACCTGAATAAACTTTTTTTTCACCAGCTGAATTCTTTTGAAAATAATGGCATACCGCTGCGGCAAGCCCATCCGTAGCATCAAGGGAATTTGGTATGTTTTGAAATACCAATAAGCTTTGCAGCATGGCCGATACTTGTTCCTTTGAAGCATTACCATTTCCGGTAATGGATTGTTTTATTTTTTTTGGTGCATATTCAGTAATTGGGATATTTCTATGCAATGCAGCTGCAATTGCAACACCTTGGGCACGGCCCAACTTTAACATAGATTGAACGTTTTTTCCGAAAAATGGTGCCTCAATTGCCATATCATCCGGTTTGTAAAGTTCGATTAGCTGAACCGTTGATTCAAAAATGTTTTTTAGTTTTATATGATGGTCATCAATTTTGCTCATATTTATTGTACCCAGAGATAGTAATTCCATCTTTTTTTGTTTGATGTGAATTACTCCATAACCCATAATGTTTGTACCAGGATCAATTCCCAGAATTATTCTGTCTGAATTCAATTTTATTAAAATTAAAGATTAAATCATTTTAAGTATATTGCCAGCAATTACAATAGCAATGAAGACAAATTTAGCTAAATATGATGCATTTTTAATTCTTTTTGTCAAATCTCTGGTTATTTGTCTTTCCTTTTGGTTTATTTACCATAGAATTTTTATTTCACAGGATTTTGCACAATTTGAATCTGCATTTAAGAATGCCTTTCTTGCACCAACTTTTTTTCCATTATTAAGTGTTGTTTGTATTCTCTTTTTAATTAATTGGGGAACCGAAGCCTACAAATGGAAAATGATTATCAAAAAGCTTCAGATAATTTCTTTTCCGCAATCTTTCAAGGCTGTTTTTTCTGGAATCACTGTTGGTCTATTCACCCCAAATCGAGTTGGTGAGTATGGAGGTAGAATTATTTATTTAAATAGAAGTAATAGAACCAATGCTGTTGTAATTGCCATAGCCGGAAATCTGAGCCAACTTTTAACTACGCTTGTTTTTGGTATATTAGGAGTGATTTTTTATTACCTTTATTTTAGTCAGTTAAATATCGGATTCATTTCCCTTGTTCTGTTGTTGATTATTCCAATTTGTTTCTTTTTGTTTTTTAATATTAGAAAAATTCCTGTTCTTTTTGGTTCAAAAATTGAAAAATATCTAAGGGCTTTTGCTTTTTTTAGTAATCTTGAATTAATCAAATTGGTATTTTTAAGTACTTTAAGATATTTAATGTTTTTTCTCCAATTTTATATTTTGTTATTGATATTTAAAATTGAAATTCAAATTTTAGATGCACTTGTTTTATTGCCTGTGATATTTCTTGTTATAAGTGTAATTCCCACTTTTGCACTTGTTGAATGGGGAGTTAGAGGATCTGCTGCTTTATTTTTTGTTGGTGCGGTTTCATCTAATAGCGCTGGAATACTTGCTGCTGCAACTATGTTGTGGCTAATCAACATTGCCTTTCCAGCCTTACTGGGTGTAATGTTTATTGCAAACCATAAGCTTTCAATAAATGAATACTGATATTTTACTGTGGGTTGTTGTTTTTATTAGCTCAATTTATATTCTTGTAGTTTCCTCTGCATCCTATCTTTGGGTTAAACACAAACCTATTGAAAAAATAAACTCATTTGTTTCTCCTGTTCCTATTTCTGTAATAGTTGCTGCCAGAAATGAAGAAGATAGTATACTCAGTTGTCTTTCGTCTATTTTAAATCAGAACTATCCTCTTGATTTATTTGAAATTATTGTTGTAAATGATAATTCCACGGATTCAACAAGTAGAATAATTGAAAAGTGCATGAGTGAGAATTCTGAAAATCTAAAACTCATTCACCTGCCATGCGATGCCAGAACAAAATCGTATAAAAAACTGGCAATTCAAACAGCTATAAAGCAGGCTAAAGGAGAGTTAATTGTTACAACTGATGCCGATTGTGTAATGGGACCTGAATGGTTAAACTCAATTGCATGTTTTTACAAGCAACATGGCCATAAAATGATTGTAGGGCCAGTATTTATTGGCCCTGTGGATTCACTTTCCGGAAAATTACAAAATCTTGAATTTTCAGCACTCATTGGAATGGGAGGAGCATTTTTATTGGCAGGCATGCCTTTAATGTGTAATGGCGCAAACTTAATTTACGAGAAAAAATCCTTTAATGAAATCCAGGGATTTAAATCAATTGATAACAAGGCATCGGGAGATGATATGTTGCTTATGCTAAAGTTTAAGAAATATTTTGGTTCAAAAGAAATTGGTTTTATAAAGAATTATGATGCTGTTGTTTATACAAAACCCATTGAAAAATTAAAAATATTTTTTCAACAGAGAAAGCGATGGGCGTCTAAATCAAGAGATTATCATGACGTTGCAGTTGTTTTCCTTGCAGGCATTGTATTCTCTGCATCTTTTTCTTTATGCTTTTGCTTAATAATGTCATTTATTTCCAATAAATTCGCACTCTTATTTGTTTTCTTGTTTGGAGTAAAGTGTTTGATAGATTTGATATTTTTATTTTGTTTATCCTCATTTTTTAAAAACAGAAAGTGGCTTTGGTTAGCAATTCCAGGACAATTGTTAAATATTATTTACGTTCCGGTTATTGCAATAGCTTCTCAATTTGGAAGTTACAACTGGAAAGGAAGAAAATTAAGTTAATTGTACTTTTTATAGTTTATGTTTTTTAAAAAAGATACCTCAGATTTTTATTCCCGCTCACTTTCATATTATACCTGGAAACGATTAAAGAGAAGTAAATTGGCTCTTTTTGGATTAGTGGTAATTGGAATTTCTGTTATTATTGCCTTGCTCGGATCTGTCATCAGGCCTGATTCAAGCCCTATGGCTAATGAAATGCTCTTGCAACTTACTGCAAAAGAACCAGGCTTTACCGCTCAAATATTAAAAATTAGAAAAAACAAAGAGATTCCTTCGGTTAACATTCTGGATAAAATGTTTTTTGGTGGAAAAGAAAACGATCACAATGAAGTTCCAATTAATCGTTATTGGTTTGAATCAGAATACATAGTTGTAGAACAGTATACCGGGCTAAAAGGACATGAAGGCTTACAAACAAAATTCCATATTGCAGATGTACTTTATCCATTGGATTATAATGTGAAGTATGAAGATTATGCAGATAATGGATTTTTAGAATTTCATGTTTTGGGGAATAAAAAAATTAGTAAACCACTACAGGATTTAAGAGATGAGATTGAAAAGAAAAATATAGTGTCAAATACTTACATTTTAGGAACCGACCGCTTTGGAAGAGATATGTTAAGTCGTTTAATGTCCGGTACTATTGTGTCTCTTTCAGTTGGATTTATTTCCGTTTTCATTTCCCTTGTAATAGGTATAAGTTTAGGTGCAATAGGTGGATTTTTTAAAGGAAGAATTGATGATTTTATTGTTTGGCTAATTAATGTTGTTTGGTCTATTCCAACACTTTTGTTGGTTATCGCAATTACATTGGCTTTGGGAAAAGGATTCTGGCAAGTATTTATTGCAGTGGGTCTAACCATGTGGGTTGAAGTGGCGCGTGTGGTAAGAGGGCAAATACTGAGTCTTAGGGAAAAAGAATTTATTGAGGCTGGCAGGGCTTTAGGCTTTTCTGATTCCAGATTGATCTTTCGTCATGTTTTGCCAAACATAATGGGTCCTGTAATTGTAATTTCTGCTGCTAATTTCGCATCCGCAATATTAATTGAAGCAGGATTGAGCTTTTTGGGTATTGGGGCACAGCCGCCAATGGCCTCATGGGGAACTATGATAAAAGATCATTATGGATATATAATTACTGGAAATGCCTTTCTAGCCCTTATGCCAGGGTTTGCCATTATGTTAATGGTTCTTGCCTTTATGCTTGTCGGAAATGGCCTTAGAGATGCTCTTGATAGCAGATCGGCAGATGATTATGATAAAACATCAGGCCCGGTAGTTTAAAACAATAATAAACCTGTTATAAAAATTATTGCTCCCACCACCATCAATATAAGTGTATAAGGCAAAATTTCTTTTCCTTTTAGCCCTGTAATACCTAATAAAGGCAAAGCCCAGAATGGCTGAACCATATTTGTCAATTGATCACCATAGGCCAAGGCCATTATTGCTTTGGCTGGCAAAACGTTTAACTTTAAAGCAGCCTCTGCTATAATTGGGCCTTGAACAGCCCACTGACCTCCTCCGCTGGGCACAAATATATTTACAATGCCTGCACTTAGTAAAGTCAGAACCGGAAATGATTCTGTTGTTGAAATCGAAATAAAGAAATCAGACATTAAAATTGTTAAGCCTGAATATTTCATTATACCCATAATACCAAAATAAAGCGGAAATTGTATTAAAATTCCAGATGCTCCGGATATTGCACTATCAACAGCAAGTAAAAACGATTTGAAATTTTGGTGAAAAACAATAGCCAAACCGAGTAAACTCATGTTAATGAAATTCGGTGTAATTACTGACAGGGAAACAGTTTCAGGGGGAATAAAAATCAGGTATAATATATAAGTTAGTATAAGGCCTCCAGTAACCAGAGATACTAATTGTGAGTTATCTATTTTTTCTGCCCCGGAAATGGTGTGTTTTAAAAGTTCTGTTTGTGGTTTTAATTCGATCTCAGGCTTTGAGTCTTTTGCATATTTACCAAGTAAATACATAAGCAATGGCAAAAAAATCAATAAAGCCAGGGAAACACTAATATTCATTGTTGAAAAAATTGTTTGCGATTGAGAAATCAATCCAAGTTTAGCTTCTAAAAAATGGCCAGGTTCTGCTACTTTAATGGGAGCAGAACCGGATAAACCTCCGTGCCATACCATTAATCCGGAATATCCTGCGGCCCCAATTAATCCATAATTTATTTTATAACCATTGATTAGGGCTTTTTCTGCAATTTTTCTTGCAAATATAGCTCCGAACACAAGGCCTAGTCCCCAATTAAAAAAACTAACAATTAAAGAAAAAAAACAAACTATTAATGCAGTCTTTGCTGTGTTTGAACAAGTTTTAACCAACAGGTTGATTAATTTATCCACTGGTTTAGAAAGTGCGAGAACATGACCAAGAACCAGTATTAGCATCATCTGCATTGCAAAAACCATCAAAGCAGAATCCCAAACTCCTGCATACCAATAATCAGCTAACTGGACTAGATAAGGCCTGGAATTATCCGCTAAAGGATCATCAGTAAGGATGCCAGCAAGACTAAAGGTGATGAATGTTAATAAAAGGGCAATTGCAAATGGCGATGGTAAAATTTTATGAAATGCCCTGGCAAACCTGTCTGAAAAATTCATTGTTTAAAAAAGAATGTTTTGTTTTTCAATAAATTATTAGAGCTAATTATTTTAGCTAATGCTTGGGTTAAATGTAAAAAAAAAGCTGCCAATTCAGGCAGCTTTTTTCAACTATTTCAATGTTTAATTAAAACGGCAAATCATCATCAGCAGGTGGCAATGTTCCATTTAAAGATTCACCGGAACCAGATGAAGCGGCAGCTGCTTGTGCTGAAGAAGCATCCACAGCATCTATTTTCCATGCTTGAAGATTTACAAAATATTTTCCGTTAAATTCATTTCCCCTTAAGTTAAAAGCAACCTTAACTTCACTTCCAGGAGTTACCCTGTCTAAAAGACTGCATTTATCCTTTATTACTTCCAGTTTAATATCCTGTGGATATTGTTCATTTGTTGTTACTACAAATTCTCTTTTTGTAAACCCGCTATCAAAAGTTTGCACATCACTTACTAATTTCACTTTTCCTGTTAATTCCATAATACATTAATTTTTATAATTGAACTTTTAAAATGTAAAAATACTATTTTTTTAAAACATAAAAAACAGCTGTTAATTATCCGTTAAAGGCTAAAAGTGTTTTCCATGCATCCATTACCTGGCCCTTATCCAGCAGTGTTTTTGCCATTTTATGCAATTGCTGTTCTAATTGCTCAGGATTGTCCTTTAGCTTTATGAAGAACTCACTTAATTCCATTAATTTAAATTCGTTTACTTCTGTTTCATCAGGCAGTTTTTCTACGTTGCCTAATTTTCCAAGGTCATTTCCTGTTAAAATACTGCTGCTGGAAATATTCTTTGGTATTTTATCGTATCCTATTCCTATGGTAGCTAAAGGCTTTTCTACCTCGAACAATGCATCTCCGCTTGCCCGGCAGTACCAGTTTGCACCCATTCTTGCAACAAGATCTATCTTAAAAGGATCAATCATTTGATTTTCATTTAACACTTCTTCACTTATGTGCATTTTAATAATTTCACAAATTATTAGGTTTCCTGCACCTGCAGAATCTCCCAGTTCAATAATATCAATAACTGTGCATTCCATTTGCACTGGTGATTCCTTTACCCTGAAAGGCTTTACTAAATCAGATTTAAGGGGAGTAAAGCCTGATTTTTCAAACTCATTTACTCCTTTTGCATATTCCGTGCTGGAAAGCGACATTTGTTGGACCATGTCATAACTTACCATGTTTATAACCACTTCCATGGTTTCTTTTATATTTTCAAATGTGTGTTTGGTGGTATTGTCACGCCCTCTTCTTGCAGGCGAGAAAACAGCTATTGGGGGATTAGCGCTAAATACATTGAAAAAACTAAATGGACTTAAATTCGGATTCCCATCCGTGTCCATTGTGCTTGCAAAGGCAATAGGCCTGGGTGCAACTGCACTTAACAAATAACTGTGCAGAATGGATGTTTTAGTATTCTTGGGGTCAATGGTGAGCATTTTTTATTTAAATTAAATGAACTTCAAAATTAACAATTAACAGGGCAAATGATCAATATTATGGGGTGTATAATTTATTGAAAGGAAAAATAGTTTAATATAATACGCAAGAAAGTGTAAAATATAATTTTTGAAATAAAAAAAATTGTATCTTTGCAGTCCTTAAAAATAAGAATGCGGATGTGGCGTAATTGGCAGCCGCGCCAGACTTAGGATCTGGTGCCGTGAGGCGTGGGGGTTCGAGTCCCTTCATCCGCACTGAAAAAAAACCGTAAATAGTTAATTACTATTTGCGGTTTTTATTTATTTCTTATTTCCATTAATAATCTATAGAAACAGCCAATCAGAATGCCTTGGGATCAAGCGGAAAAGTTGGGGGGAATGAACAAAAATCATTTCTTTGCAAAAAACATTCTACGTGCAAAGAGACGAAAATCACTGCCTGGCAAACTTGATCTTGCCAGAAGGAATCTTGGAATTTTTTAAGATTGCCAAAATAGATCCTTTAGAAAAATCTTATCATATTTATTTGGAAGAAAAGAATACTATTCCTGAAGAATATTCCCATCATAAACTAACCTTGCTTGCTTTTTCAGCATGGTTTAAAATTGCTTCCTAATTGTTTGATCCCGATTTTTGGCATAAAAAAAGAAGCTGCAAATGAAATACAGCCTCTTTTTTTAGGAATTCGTATTAATTTCTTCTTCTCTGAAAAGTTCTGCTGTGAGTCCTTTTAACTTCGCCCACTACACCAACTGGCGCCTTGGAAAAAGTAAAATGTTCAGGTACAGCAACAGGAATGTTTGATTTAAGTAACTTGTTTATCCCTTTTAAACTGTCTTTTTCATCAGTTGCACAAAAGGATAAAGCTACACCTTCTTCTCCAGCCCTGCCTGTTCTGCCTATACGATGAACATATGTTTCAGGAACTTCAGGTAGTTCGTAATTAATTACGTGAGTTAATTTATCTACATCTATTCCCCTTGAAGCAATATCTGTTGCAATTAGAATTTTTATAGTCCTGTTTTTAAAGCCGGTTAATGCTTTTTGCCTTGCATTTTGTGATTTGTTTCCATGAATTGCCTCAGCACTAATTCCATTTCTATTTAAATCCTTAACCACTTTATCAGCTCCTCGCTTAGTTCTTGTAAATACCAAGGCGTGTTCAATTACCTCTGATTTCAAAAGATGTTGTAACAAAGCATTTTTATCTCCTTTCTCAACATAATAAACCGATTGTTTAACCTTTTCGGCAGTAGATGAAACAGGAGCAACCTGCACAGAAACAGGGTTGTTCAGTAAACTGTCAGCCAATCCTTTTATTTCGGGTGGAACTGTTGCGGAGAAAAATATAGTATGTCTCTTTACTGGTATTTTCGTAATTATTTTCTTTATATCCTTAACAAAACCCATATCGAGCATTCTGTCTACTTCATCAAGTACGAAAAATTGAAGCGAATTAAGTCTTACAAAGCCCTGATTCATAAGATCAAGAAGTCTTCCTGGAGTTGCAATAACAATATCTACCCCTCTTTGCAGAGCGTTTGTTTGTTTGCCCTGTGAAACTCCACCAAAAATAACAGTGTGTTTTATGTTTAGGCCTTTGCCATAATCCCTGAAACTCTCATCTATTTGAATAGCCAGTTCCCTGGTTGGAGCAAGAATTAAAGCTTTAATTCCTGGTCTTCTTTCTTTTAATTGTTGCTGATGAAGTAATTGTAAAATTGGAACAGCAAATGCAGCGGTTTTTCCAGTACCTGTCTGTGCACAGCCAAAAACATCCTGTCCTTTTAGAATATGTGGTATCGCTTTTTCCTGAATAGGTGATGGCTGTGTGTATCCCTTTGATTTTAAGGCCTGGGAAATAGGCTCAATAATATTTAGATTTTCAAATGTCATAAAGTTGTTTTAATAAATAATTGTAAATGTAATGACCGGAAAAAACTAAATAGTTCTGAGAAGAGTTCCTGGTCTTTTTAGAGGGTAGGTTGAGTTTCTAAGGTGCAAATATATGCTATTTAAACTTATTAACCTAATTTAGAGGATTATAATATTCAAATCAACCAATGTATTGTCTTAAATTCATTCATCTTTTTAAGGTAAAACCTCAACCCCTTAACATAATATTTAAAACGGTGCTTATCCATAATAAGTATATTCAATAGCTGGGTTTGGAGTTAGAGTAAAATAAATTATAAATCTCGGTTTACCTTTATATAAAGAGTAAAAAACAAGTATCATAAGGTCATCAAAGACAATAAATCCTTTTCATTAATTTTTTTCCAAAACCAAATTTTCAATGCCTTAAGTTTTATTAAAAGATACTCGGTTTATCAACGCATTACAATGATTAATAGAAATAGAAATTTTAAATTACCGTTTAAATTAAACACAGGTAAATAATTTAGGTTTTAATATTCAATCTTTTTAGGATATAATTTCACCTAAAACTTTTAAAAATCACTTATTTATTGATATTTTTGCCTCACTGCTTTTCATTATTTGTGTAAAGTATTGGATTTTATACTAATATTCTTTAATTTCAATTAAATACAATAATTATTACCTATTTATGATATCTGAAATGAACATTACGAAAGAACAAATTGATAATTTAAATGCTGTTGTAAGGATTAAACTTTCTCCTGAGGATTATGCCTCTAAAGTTGAAAAAACGCTTCGCGATCACAGTAAAAAAGTGAGTATGCCAGGATTCAGGCCAGGAAAGGTTCCTTTTGGAATGGTGAAAAAGATGTATGGAAAAACTGTAATGGCTGAGGAGATAAATAAAATTTTATCTGAATCTTTATATTCATACTTACAAGAGAATAAAATTGAAATTTTAGGAAACCCATTACCAAGAACGGATGAACATATAGACTGGGATAATCAAAAAGAGTTTGAGTTTTCTTATGATCTAGGTTTACTTCCTGAATTTTCGGTAAACTTAGATAAAATGAAAAAATTTGATTTCCAAACCGTTAAAGTGGATGAGGATTTGATAAACAAACAAATAGAAGACATCAGAAAAAGATACGGTAAAATGGGATCTCCAGAAATATCAAATCAAAATGATGTGTTGTTTGCGGAATTGGTTGAACTGGATGAAAACGGCAATGTTAAAGAAAATGGTATTGCAAAATCATCCACAATAGTACTTGATCGGATGAAAGATGAACAAACCAAAACTAAACTTACTGGTTTGAAACTAGAGGATACTATTAGTGTTGATCCAAAAAAGCTAAGCGAAAACAGCACTGATTTAGCTGCAATGCTAGGAGTTGACAAAACTATTGCCGAACAGTTAAATACAAATTTTCAACTTACGGTTAAAAATATTTCCCGCATTGAGCCCTCTGAAATCAATCAGGAAATGTTTGATAAGGTTTATGGGCAGGGAACTGTAACTACAGAAGAAGAATTCAGAACAAAGGTGGCCCAGGATATTTCTGCTATGTTTCAGGGAGATGTAGACAACAAGCTTTTTAATGAAATTAGTAGTGCATTGATAGACAATACAGCAATATCGCTTCCAGATGAATTCTTGAAAAGATGGATGCAAACGGTAAGTGAAAAACCTGTAACAATAGAACAAATTGAGGCAGAATACGATAAGTATGCCAAGGGCCTAAAATGGCAACTCATAGAAAACAAGTTGATTAAAGAGTATAAAATTGAAGTAAGCCATGAGGAAGTACTTGCCTTTACAAAGGAAATTATAAAAGATCAATTCGCACGTTACGGGCGTATGAATATGTCTGATGAGGAATTGAGCGAGACTGCAAAGAGAATCATGGAAAATAAAGAAGAGATTAAAAGGATCTATGAGCGGATTTACGATAAAAAAATGTTGGATCTTTTTAAGGAAACTATTCCCTTAAATGAAAAACCAGTTTCGATTGATGAATTTTATGAGTCGGCCAATAAGGCTTAATTGTTTGGTAATATTACTTTTTATATATAATTTTAAAAATTATCTAATTTAAATCTAAAAAAGATGTTTGATCAGAACGAATTCAGAAAGTACGCAACTAAACATCGCGGAATTAACAGCCTAACCTTTGATAGTTATACTGCTTCGGTAACACCATATATTATAGAAGAGCGCCAGCTTAATGTTGCCCAAATGGATGTTTTTTCCAGATTGATGATGGATAGGATCATTTTTTTGGGAACTGGTATCAATGACCAGGTTGCAAATATTATACAAGCTCAGCTTTTATTTCTTGAGTCAGCAGACGCTAAAAAAGACATCCAGATTTATCTTAATTCTCCAGGAGGAAGTGTTTATGCAGGTCTTGGGATTTATGACACCATGCAATATATTGCACCTGATGTTGCCACTATTTGTACCGGTATGGCAGCTTCGATGGGCGCAGTCTTATTATGTGCTGGTGCTGCAGGCAAGCGTTCTGCATTAAGACATGCAAGGGTTATGATCCACCAGCCTATGGGTGGAGCAGAGGGTCAAGCATCTGATATTGAAATCACTGCCAGGGAAATACAAAAACTAAAAAAGGAATTGTATGATATAATTGCTGACCATTCAGGACAACCTTATGATAGGGTTTGGGGTGATAGTGACCGTGATTACTGGATGACAGCAACCGAGTCAAAAGAATACGGAATGATTGATGAAGTATTGATTAGAACCAAAGCATCACCTAATAAATAAAAACACCTTAATTGCCGTTGTTGTTTTAATGATTTTGAAATAACCAGGTTAATGGAAACAAAAGAAATGACTAAGAATAATATAAGGTGCTCTTTTTGTGGAAGAGATAAACAGGATACCGCTGTTTTAATCGCAGGTATTACAGGTCATATTTGTGATCATTGTGTTACACAAGCCCAAACAATAGTAAAAGAAGAGATAGCCGAGAAGTCCAATAAGGCCTTAAACAAATCACTAAAACTACTTAAGCCCAAAGAAATTAAGCAATTTATTGATGAATATGTAATAGGACAGGATGAGGCTAAAAAAGTTTTATCTGTTGCTGTTTACAATCATTACAAAAGGATTACCCAGAAGTTTCCCAAAAATGCAGATGAGGTTGAAATTGAAAAATCAAATATCATTATGGTTGGAGAAACTGGGACAGGTAAAACACTATTGGCAAAATCAATTGCTAAAATGTTAAACGTGCCTTTTTGCATTGCCGATGCCACCGCTTTAACCGAAGCTGGTTATGTTGGAGAGGATGTTGAGAGTATTCTTGCCAGACTTTTTCAGGCTGCAGATTATGATATGGCTGCAACTGAGAGAGGTATTGTATTCATTGATGAAATTGATAAAATTGCTCGTAAGAGTGATAATCCTTCTATTACCAGAGATGTTTCAGGCGAGGGTGTTCAACAGGCTTTGCTCAAATTAATTGAAGGAGCTGTTGTAAACGTTCCACCACAAGGGGGCAGAAAGCATCCTGATCAAAAATACCTTCAGGTAAATACGAAGAATATACTTTTTGTATGTGGTGGTGCTTTTGATGGAATTGACAAAATAATTTCAAAGCGATTAAATACAAATTCAATTGGATATAGCTCAGGACAGGATACAGAAGTATTGGACAAGGAAAACATGCTTCAGTATATTACTCCCCAGGATTTGAAAAGTTTTGGATTAATCCCTGAATTAATAGGTAGAATTCCAATGTTAACATACCTGAATCCACTTGATAAGGAAACATTAAGAAGAATTTTAACCGAACCCAAAAATGCGCTTGTTAAGCAATATATAAGACTTTTTGAAATAGATGGAATAAAACTTACAATTGAAGAACCTGTTTATGATTTTATTGTGGATAAAGCAATTGAATATAAATTGGGCGCAAGGGGACTAAGGACTATATGTGAGGCTGTGATGCTTGATGCTATGTTTGATTTACCTTCAGATAAAAACGTTAAGGATATTAAAATAACCATAGCCTATGCACAGGAAAAATTAAGCAAAGCAAGAATTAATAAACTTAAGGTTGCATAAATTTGATTACAATAAAAAAAGAGGGTGGTTTATTAAAATCACCCTCTTTTTTTATTGTAATTTTTTTGATGTTTATTTCCTTTCATAAATACAAAAGGAATATCCATATTTATTCTTTTCATCAGCTTCAAAGTCTTGCTTTTCCTTTAATTTCCATTCCTGTGAATTTAATTCAGGAAAAAAAGCGTCTCCTTCAAATTCTTCGTTTATCCGGGTTAAATAAATTCTGTCTGCAATCGACATTGATTGACTGAAAATTTCTTCTCCACCAATAATAAAAATTTCTTTTTCAACTGCAGCAGTTTTAATGGCCTCTTCAATAGAATGCACAACAATACAACCTTGGGAATTATAATCTTTTTTCCTGGTAATTACAACGGAAGTCCTGTTTGGCAACGGCTTACCAAAAGACTCAAAAGTTTTCCTGCCCATTATAATATGATGACCTGTGGTAAGGTTTTTGAAAAACCTTAAATCAGCAGGTAAATACCATGGAAGCTTATTGTCCTTGCCAATTACGTTGTTTTTTGCAACTGCCACTAAAAAAGATTTTATCATTATTTATAGATTCAAAAATGGATTAATAGCATTTGAAAATTCATCTTTTATTGACAAAAAGCAAATAAAGAAATTATAATCACTATAGCCCAACCCACAAGGTTAATAATTTGAAATTTAGTTAATTTTTTCTTTGGTTTCATAATTGCCAATTTTGCTTGTGTTAATAGTATTAAGTGCATCAATATACAAACAAAACATTGTTTATACAGCAACTTTTCCTTTAATTGCAGGATGAGGATCATATCCTTCCAGTGTAAAATCCTCGAATTTAAAATCAAAAATATTTTTCACCTGTGAATTTATTTTCATTACAGGTAATTTTTTTGATTCTCTTGATAATTGAAGGTTCACCTGTTCCATATGGTTTGAATAAATATGAGCATCACCAAAGGTATGAACAAAATCTCCTGGTTCCAATCCACAAACCTGGGCAACCATTAATGTTAAAAGGGCATAGGAGGCAATGTTGAATGGTACGCCTAAGAATATATCTGCACTGCGCTGGTAAAGCTGACATGACAATTTATTGTTGGCAACATAAAACTGAAAAAAAGCATGGCAAGGCGGTAAAGCCATTTTTTCTATTTCACCTACATTCCACGCACTTACAATAAGTCTTCTGGAATCCGGATTTTTCTTAATTTGTTCAATCAATTGGGTTATTTGGTCAATATGTCTTCCATCCGTAGTTGGCCAGGATCGCCATTGATATCCGTATACTGGTCCAAGGTCCCCATTTTCATCAGCCCATTCATCCCAAATACTTACTCCGTTTTCATTTAAATATGCTGTATTCGTATCACCCTTTAAAAACCATAAAAGTTCATGTACTATCGATTTTAAATGTAATTTCTTTGTTGTAACCAAAGGGAATCCTTCCTGAAGGTTAAAGCGCATTTGGTACCCAAAAACACTAGTAGTGCCTGTTCCCGTTCTATCTGTTTTTTTTGTACCGTGCTTAAGCACGTGATTCATCAAATCATGGTATTGCTTCATTTTTCACTGATGTTTTAAAGGAATTTTAGAATTGTAAAATTAGAAAAAAACAAGCAAGTGTTTTCAAGGGTTGAAAAGTTATGAAAAGTAGTTTTTTTTATTTAAATCGAATTAAATAAGCATTCCAATAATTACAGCTGTAAATAAGGATGCAAGTGTACCAGCAATAAGTGCTTTTATACCTAATTGAGAGAGCAGAGTTCTTTTATTTGGAGCAAGAACTCCTATTCCACCAATTTGAATACCAATGGAAGAGAAATTTGAAAATCCACAAAGGATATAAGTGGCAATAATTATTGATTTTTCATCTGTAAATAATCCCGAGTTTTTAAGTTCTCCAAGTGTAACGTAGGCAACAAATTCATTTAGTATAGTCTTCTCACCCAATAGTTGCCCCACAAGAGCACTATCGGCCCAGGATGTCCCCATTAACCACGCCAAAGGCTTAAGAACTATTCCAAGCATAAATTGCATGGTCAAACTATTGTATTGTCCATTACTCCAGGCAAAAATTTTGCTATTTAAACCAGTGTAATCACCAATAATGTCCGAAAAAATATAATTGGTCATAGCTATAAATGCAATGAAAACAATAATCATTGCAGCTACATTTACTGCTAGTTTTAAACCCTGTACTGTCCCATTAGCAATTGATTCCAAAGCATTGTCGCCTATTTTCTCTTTACTTACCTCCATTTTACGTTTAATTTCTTCTGTTTCCGGAAGCAATATCTTTGCTGCCACAATTGCCGCTGGAGCAGAAAGGAGGGATGCAATAATAAGGTGTTTAGCGAAAAATAATTGCTGTTGAGGATCATCCCCACCTAAAAAACCAACATAAGCCACCAATACTCCTCCTGCTATAGTTGCCATACCTCCGCTCATAAGGCAGAGTATTTCTGATTTAGTCATGCTATCTATGTACGGCTTTATCAGCAGTGGGGCTTCCGTTTGGCCTAAAAATATATTGCCAGCTGCCGCAAGACTTTCCGCACCAGATAAGCCCATTAATTTATTCATCAACCAGGCAAAAGCATATACTATTTTCTGAATGATGCCTAAGTAGAATAGTAGACTAGTTAAAGCGGAAAAAAATATAATAGTAGGCAATACCTGGAAAGCGAAAATAAATCCATAAGCACTAGTGTCACTTACCAAACCACCAAATACGAAAGTAGAACCAGCTCTGGTAAAATTCAATATTTCTACAAAAACAGTACTTACACCTTCAAAAAAAGTTTGAATAAGTGGTATTTTTAAAACACAAACTGCTATTAATATTTGTAGCCCCAATCCCTTAGCAACTAAAATCCAATTGATTCCCCTGCGATTACTGCTGAATAGAAAAGCGATTAGAAGAAGGGTAAATAACCCTAATAATCCACGAAAAAAACCATTTAAGGTAAACCCGGATTTATAGATTTCAGTAGGGGTGAATTTAAAAAGGTATTTAATTTCAGGGTTAGATAATTGCAGTGCGTCATTAGAAAATTCAAAATTAAACTGTTCAATTTTTTTTTCTGTTTTCAACTGACTGCTTTCCTGCCGCAATACTTGCTTTCCCTGTGAAAAGTATATTATAACAGGTTGATTTTCTATAACTTCGTATACCACCGAATCAACTGTTGCAGAAAAAGGAGTTAGATCATAAATAAGTATTAAAGTGCTATCTGATATGTACCAGTCGCCAGAAGTAGTATTTGAATCTATACTGAAATCAAATCTTTTTCTGTTGTTTTTTATAAAGAAACTCAAATGACTCTCTTTAGAAAATAGTGTTGCTGAGATATCCTTAGTATATTGGATTTGTTCCAAGTCCCACTTTCGCGACAATTGCTGTTCAACAGGGGGATTTGCAGCATGCCCTAATTGTGTGAATAACCCGAAAATTAAAAGGAGAACAAAAGGATAAAATTTCATTTAACTGCGTAGGATTTTTAAATGAAAAAATTAAAAACAATATTACTGATTTTCAGCAACATATATTTTTAGGGGTAAATATAGTAAAGAAATTCTTAATTGGATTTTTTTCTGCTGGATATTTCATCCCTTATTTTTGAGGCTTTTTCATAATTTTCCTCATCAATTGCATTTTTGAGCATTTCTTTAAGCTCATTTTCGGAAGCAGCCCCAAGATTGCCTTTCTTTTTATCTTCTTTTGCTTCCTCCTCATGTGTGCCTTCAAAGGCTTCGGGTGAGGCGCCCTCTTCCAGGATAATGCCTGCAGAGGAAAGAATAAATTCATATGTAAAAACTGGGCATTTGAATCTAACAGCAAGTGCAATTGCGTCAGAAGTACGCGTGTCAATTTCTACTTCTTTTTCTCCATTTGTACAAATAAGTTTAGCGAAGAAAATTCCTTCAACCAAGTTATAGATAATTACTTCATTGATGGTGATATTAAAATTGTCAGAAAGATTTTTAAACAAATCGTGAGTAAGGGGTCGGCTTGGGCTTATCTTTTCCAGTTCAATAGCAATGGCCTGGGCCTCAAAACCTCCTATAATGATGGGTAATCTTCTTTTGCCTCTGGCCTCACCTAATACAAGAGCATATGCTCCCGATTGCGTCTGACTATATGATAATCCAACAATTTCTAATTTGATCTTTTTCACGTATTAATTTTTGTTTTGCTCAACAATCCGTTATTATAAAGATAATAAATCTTTATTTAATTCGCACTAGCTTTTAATTTTTTAAAAGCCTCAATTAATTTGGGAACTATTTCAAAGGCATCGCCTACAATTCCATAATCAGCTGCTTTAAAGAAGGGTGCTTCAGGATCTTTGTTGATGACAACGATTGTCTTGCTTCTGTTAACTCCAGCTAAATGTTGAATAGCTCCTGAAATACCTATTGCAATATAAAGATTGGGTGCAATAGCAACTCCTGTCTGTCCTACATGTTCATGATGTGGCCTCCACCCGATGTCAGCTACTGGCCTGGAGCAAGCAGTTGCAGCGTGAAGTTCTCTTGCAAGTTCCTCAATCATTCCCCAATTTTCAGGACCCTTTAATCCTCTTCCTGCTGAAACAACTATTTCAGCCTCGCGCAAAGATATTTCATCAACTTTTTTCTTCACCTCTTTAACTGTAATTTTTGATTTTAATAAATCCTCACTTACTGAAAAATCAACCACTTGGGCTGATCCACTTATTTTTTCAACAGGGAAAGAATTAGGAAGAAGAGAAATTACTTTTTTATTTGAAGTTATTTCAATTTCAGCAAAAGCTTTTCCGGAAAAAACGGCTTTTTTAACAGTAAAACCAGCATCTGTTTTTGGTAATTCAATAGCTCCTGCTACAAATCCAGCATCTAGTCTTGCTGCCACTCTTGGTGCAATTGCTTTGCCAGCTATATCGTGAGAAAAAATAATGACAGAAGAATTTTCCTGTTCCGCTGCCTTTGTGATAATTCTGGTTAGAACCTGGTTCTCTAAAGTGTTCGTGTTTTTTGCATGTAAAACTTTCGATGCTCCATACTCTGAAATTTCATTTATATTGCTGCAGTCTCCTGTTACAACTACGGTTGCTGTTGTTCCTGTCTGGGAGGCGATTTTACTTCCATAACAAATGGCTTCAAATCCTGACTTAATTACTTTTCCATTGGAAGAATCTGCAAATATTAATACTGACATTTTTCTTGATTTTATAATTATAAATTAAATGGCTTTTGCCTCATTGTGAAGTAGCTCGATTAACTGTTCTGGCGTTTCAGCTGGAATCATTTTGCAACCTTTTTTCTCAACAGGCAAGCTGTACGATTTTATTGAAGTGTGTGTTGGTAAATCAACAGGTGCAACAACATTTAAAGGCTTAGTTCGAGCAGCCATAATTCCACGCATATTTGGTATTCTGGCCTCTGCCATGCCTTTTGAAGCACTAACTACAAATGGAGTATTTACTTCAACTACTTCCGATCCACCAGGAATGTCTATTTCAAGGGTGGCTGTGTTAGCGTTAATATCTAATTTGGAAGCATGTGAAATAAAGGGTTGATCAAGTAATTCGGCTAGCATTCCTCCAACTTGTGAACCATTATAATCAATTGTTTCCTTCCCTGTTAAAATTATATCGAAATCTTTGCCTTTAGCATAAGCTGCTAATTGTTTTGCCACATATAAAGCATCAAGAGGCTGAGCATCTATTCTCACTGCTTCATCTGCTCCAATTGCCAAGGCTTTCCTTATAATGGCATCATCAACAGCGGTTCCAACGGTTATAATTGTAACACTTCCGCCAAGTGTTTCTTTAATTTCCAGGGCTCTCACAAGTGCAAACCATTCATCATAAGGGTTAACAATAAATTGTACTCCACTTTCATTGAAAGTAGTATTGTTATTTGTGAAGCTGATTTTACTTGTGGTATCAGGAGCTTTGCTTATGCAAACTAATAATTTCATGCTTAATAATGTTTTTGATTTTCTTTATAGGATTGCAAATTTAGTTAAAACTTACTAAACGATTAAATAATAAGTAATGATATTTAAAATAATATCAAAATTTGATAATAATATCAATAAAACAACTTAAACCTCAAGGGTAATTGCAATTTTTAAATATTAAAAAAAGCATATAGAATTAAAAAATAGTTATTTTTGCCCGCATTTAAAGAAAGAAATATGAGAACAATTAAATTAAGAGATGCTTTGCGTGAAGCAATGGTTGAAGAGATGAGAAGGGATGATAAAGTGTTTTTGATGGGCGAGGAAGTTGCTGAATACAACGGGGCATATAAAGTAAGTCAGGGAATGTTGGATGAATTCGGTCCAAAAAGAGTTATTGATACACCCATTGCAGAACTTGGTTTTGCAGGTATTGGCGTTGGAGCTGCAATGAATGGATTAAGGCCAATAATCGAATTTATGACCTTTAACTTTTCCCTGGTTGCAATTGACCAGGTTATTAATTCAGCCGCAAAAATTATGTCCATGTCAGGTGGGCAATTTCATGCACCCATGGTATTTAGGGGCCCAACAGGATCTGCAGGGCAATTGAGTTCACAGCACTCCCAGGCTTTTGAAAGCTGGTATGCAAACTGCCCAGGATTAAAAGTAATAGTTCCTTCCACCCCTTACGATGCCAAAGGTTTATTGAAATCTGCAATCAGGGATAACGATCCGGTTATTTTTATGGAATCAGAACAAATGTATGGAGAGATGGGAGAGGTTCCTGATAGTGAATATTTAATTCCAATCGGACTGGCAGATGTGAAAAGAAAAGGCAAGGATGTTACTTTAGTAACTTTTGGAAAAATCACCAAGGTTGCTTTAGCAGCGGCAGTTGAATTAGAAAAAGAAGGCATTTCTGCTGAAGTAATTGATTTAAGAACAGTAAGGCCAATTGATTATGCCACTGTTATTGAATCAATAAAAAAAACAAACAGGATGGTAATGGTTGAAGAAAGCTGGCCTCTTGGAAGTATTGCCTCTGAGGTTGCGTTTAAAGTTCAGCGTGAAGCTTTTGATTACCTGGATGCACCTGTGTTAAGGGTAACCGGAAAAGATGTTCCATTACCTTATGCTCCCACTTTAATCGAAGCCTATTTGCCTAATATAGAAAGAGTAGTGAAAGCAGTAAAAGCAGTAATGTATATAAAGTCATAAAACATACTATTCTTACAATTCCTCTCTGAATACCTTAACCATATTGGTTTTTTATTGTATAATTTATACCAAGGTATTTTGAGTTTAACTATTTTAATTGCTACTTTTGCCACCTTTAAAAAATAAGCTTAACCTAAAATACTAATTAATAAACAATCATGGAAAATTTAATGTATGTAATCCCTGTATTTGGTTTACTTGCCCTTTTGTATACTGCCATAAAATCAGCATGGGTTACCAAGCAGGATGCGGGAAATGAAAAAATGAGCACAATTGCTACCTATATAGCCGATGGTGCTATGGCATTTTTGAAGGCCGAATATAAGGTGATGGTGTATTTTGTAATAATTGCGTCTGTTTTCCTAGCTTATTTAGGGTATGTAGGGGAACATTCTCATCCTTTAATTGTTGGTTCATTTATTATTGGTGCTTTCCTCTCTGCCCTTGCAGGTTATATCGGGATGAAAATTGCTACAAAAGCAAATGTAAGGACAGCTCAGGCTGCAAGAACAAGTCTTTCAAAAGCCTTGAATGTTTCTTTTACAGGAGGAGCAGTAATGGGTCTTGGTGTTGCCGGACTAGCTGTTTTAGGTCTTGGATCTTTATTTATTGTATTTTATTACATTTTTGTTCAATCCACAGGAGCCAATGTTAATGGCGATGAAATGCAAAAAGCCCTTGAGGTTTTAACCGGATTTTCATTGGGTGCCGAAAGTATTGCATTATTTGCTCGTGTTGGTGGAGGTATTTATACAAAAGCAGCTGACGTAGGGGCAGATCTTGTTGGAAAAGTTGAAGCTGGAATTCCAGAGGATGATCCTAGAAACCCTGCTACTATTGCAGATAATGTAGGTGATAATGTTGGTGACGTTGCAGGTATGGGAGCGGATTTGTTCGGTTCTTATGTTGCTACAATACTTGCTACAATGGTTTTAGGAAGAGAAATTATTCTGACAGATAATTTTGGCGGAATTTCTCCAATTTTACTTCCTATGGTAATTGCGGGAATGGGTATTGTGTTTTCTATGATAGGAACACTATTTGTAAAGGTTAAAGAAGGTGGTAATGTACAGCTTGCTCTAAATATGGGTAATTGGTCATCCATTGTTTTAACGGTAATTGCCTCCTATTTTCTTATAAACTGGATGCTTCCTGATGGAGAAATGATCATGTCAAGGGAAGGTGCAATGCCTTTTACAAAAATGGGTGTTTTTTATGCTGTAACAATTGGTTTAATTGTAGGAACTATAATCAGTATGATAACTGAATATTATACTTCGATGAACAGAAAACCGGTAAATTCTATTATTCAGCAATCCTCAACAGGTGCTGCTACAAATATTATTTCAGGATTAAGTGTAGGAATGATGAGTACAGCATTGCCAATACTTGTTTTAGCTGCAGGTATTATTGGTTCATATATGGTTGCCGGGTTATATGGTGTTGCCATTGCTGCTGCCGGAATGATGGCAACTACAGCTATGCAACTTGCAATTGATGCATTTGGTCCAATTGCCGATAATGCAGGGGGAATTGCTGAAATGAGTGAATTGCCAAAAGAAGTGAGAGAAAGAACAGATATTCTAGATGCAGTTGGAAATACTACAGCTGCAACCGGAAAAGGTTTTGCTATTGCCTCTGCCGCTTTAACGGCTTTAGCTCTTTTTGCTGCTTTTATGGCTATGGCAAAAATTAATTCTATTGATATTTCAAAGGCCCAAGTTTTGGCAGGTCTATTCGTTGGTGGTATGATTCCTTTTGTGTTTTCAGCTCTTGCAATAAGTGCTGTTGGACGTGCTGCTATGGCTATGGTTCATGAAGTTAGAAGGCAATTTCGAGAAATTCCTGGAATTATGGAAGGTACAGGAAAACCTGAATATGAAAAATGTGTTGCAATTTCAACGGATGCGGCCATCAAAGAAATGATACTTCCTGGTGCTATTGCACTTCTTGTTCCAGTAATTGTTGGCTTCTCGTTCGGTCCGGAGGTACTAGGTGGTGTACTTGCAGGAACTACTGTTTCTGGTGTTCTTATGGCTATTTTCATGTGTAATGCTGGTGGTGCATGGGATAACGCTAAGAAATCATTTGAAAAAGGCGTTGAAATTAACGGAAAAATGGAATATAAAGGCTCTGATGCTCACAAGGCTTCAGTAACTGGCGATACTGTTGGTGATCCTTTCAAAGATACTTCTGGCCCATCAATGAACATTCTAATTAAGTTAATGTCAATTGTTTCTCTTGTAATTGCGCCTCATATTGCTATGATTGAAACTACTGAAATTGCTAAGCCTATAGGTGAAATCGAAAATAGTAACAGTTCAGTTACAAATGGACTTTATACAGTAAATACAGCTGAATCGTCTTTAGCATGGATAGGAAAAAAAGTTTCTGGTGCTCATGATGGTTTGGTAACCATAATAAAGGGTGAGTTAAAAGTTGAAAATGGTATTGTTACGGGTGGTTCTTATTTAATAGATATGAATTCTATAAGCTGCCTTGATATTGAGGATATGGATGACAACGGAGATTTAGTAACACATTTGAAAAATGATGATTTTTTCTCTGTTGAAAAATATCCAAGTTCAAGTTTTACTATTAATTCTGTTTCCTCAATTCAGGGTGATACTTATAATATTACTGGAATTTTAACTGTTAAGGGAATATCAAATGAAATAATTGTGCCTGCAGTTATTACTGCAAATGAAAACAAAATAAGTGCTGTAGCAAATTTTTCAATTGACAGAACAAAATGGGATGTTAAATATAAGTCTAAGACTTTTTTTCCAGAACTTGCTGATAAATTTATTCATGATAATATTGAGTTTAAATTATTACTTGTAGCTAGGAAATAATTAATTTTTTTACAAAAAAGGCCGTTACTGAAAAAAAGTAACGGCCGCTTTTTTGTAAAATAAATTCATTGTTGTCTATACAGGAATTGCCTCCAATTCCTGCCTTTGCCAAAAAAAGGTGATGTTTTATTGCCTTTATGAATTTAGTATTAAATTCATAAAAAATCACTCGTGGTTTCGTTTTGACGAATGCTTTTATAACATTTCCCTTAGAATCATTTTGAAAATGAGAATGGGCTAGGTTGAATTAATATAAAATAAAAAGCCCTCAATCTGGTAGAACATTGAGGGCTTTTGTTTAATGAATTATTGATTATCATTAATTTAATCAATAGAATTTTGAATAAATGAATCAGGCTTAAACTTTAGGCATCCTGTTTAATTCATCCTTTAATTTTTGGATTTCAGCTTTCCCATCATCTATTTTCTTTTGAAAATCCGCTAGTAATGTTGATGCATTTTTTGATTTGCCAAAGAAACTCAAGTTGTTTTCCATTTGCATTACATCTGTAAGTAAATGCTTGATTTTATCTGAAATATTACTTCTTTCTTTTCGTATAGTAATTTTTCCTTCTTCTGAGCTCAATAGGTTTTCATACCTAAGATTAATAAATTCAGATTGGTTTGCACCGGTTTTTTCTTTAATTCTATTAATGGCATTGTCCAAGGCTTTGTTGAAATTTTTAATTACTATTTCATTATCTCTTGAAGTGCTTGCATCAATAGCATTAAAGTCATTCTGGATGCTTTTTATAACCTCCATGTTTGTTTCATTATCCTCTGAAATTTCAAGTGTGGAAAGGCTATTGATGATTTCTTTTCGTTTGTTAAGATTTTCATTGAGTTGGGCATTTTCAGTGGCTTTTTCTTTGTTTTTGTTGTCAAAGAATGTGTCACATGCTTTACGGAACCTGTTCCAAACTTTATCAGATTGTCTTACAGCCACAGGTCCTGATTTTTTCCATTCGTTCTGAAGCCTTTTTAATTCATTTGCTGTGGTGTCCCAATCTGTACTGTCTTTAAGAGCTTCAGCTTTTTCACAAAGGTTTATTTTGATTTTTAAATTCTCCGTTTGCGTGTCCTTTATTTGGGAATAAAAAACATCCTTATCTTTAAAGAACTGGTTTCTCAAGGATTTAAATCTTTCCCAGGTTTTGCCATTGTCTGATTTAGGAACAAAACTGATCTTTTTCCATTGAAGCATTAATTCTTCAACTTTTTCACTTTCACTTTTCCATTCTTTATGATTGGAAGGTTTTGCTTCCAGAAGTTGTTCCATTTGTCCACATAGCAAGAGTTTTGCTTTTAGGTTTTCTTCCAGCTTGCCTTTTGTTTTTTCATTTTGGATTTTTTGCTTTTCGAAAATTAATTCAGCAGCAGTTTTAAACCGCTCCCATAATACATCACTCTCATCCTTAGGAATAAAGCCAATTTCCTTCCATTCGTCCTGAAGGCTTTTTAATTCCTTTGTTGCCTTGTTTGCAATGCGTTCTTCTTTTAATGCTTCTGCCTTAATACATAAAGCTGTCTTTAGTTCTATGTTCTTTGTGCGGTCTAAATCACGCAATTCTTTATTCAAACTTACCGTATTAAAAAACAATTCGTTTTGAAACCGGTAATTTTGCCAAAGGTGTTCCTCATCAGCCAAAGGTACTTTTCCAGTTGCTCTCCATTTGGCTTGTAGTTCATGAAATTTTTCAAATGCTTTGCTTAAATTTTCTGAAGTTTTAGCAAGATGTTTAAGGTCCTCTATAATTTGTGTTTTAACCACAAGGTTTAAAATCAAAGCTTTTTCTTTCTGGATTTTAATTTCTTTTCTCTTTTTAAAAAACTTCTTAATTAAGTCTTCAAAAGCTTCATCAAATTCAGAACGAATAGTTGAAAAGTCTTCAGCTACTCCTCCAGAGTTAATATATTCTTGAAGCTTTTGTTCATTTTCATTTTGAACACGAGAACGGTAAATATCTTTTATAGAATTTATTACAGATAGATTTTCCTGGATTTTATCCTCTTTGATAATTCCTTGTAATCTTTCAAAAAGGTCATTTGTTGGCCAGGAGAAAAAGTCTTCTTCATTTTCCTCTAAACCGGGTTCTTCATTTGAAATTTCCTCTGATTCATTTATAGAAATTATACTTTCAGCAGGGTTTGGATTTTCAGTATTATTAGTGTTGTTTTCTGAAATTTCGGGTTGAGCAATGTTTAATTGTACATTGTTTTCAGAATTGTTTTCAGTTGCATTTACCTGCTGGGTGTTTTCAGAAACTTCTTTATGCGTACTATTTAACTGTTCTGCGTTTTCAGAAACTTCTTCTTGTTCAAATTTTTTATTCTCGTTCATCATAATTTTAAAAAATAGATATAGACTTACATCTAATTTAGTAATAACGGCAATTATTAACTAAAAATATTGAGGTTAATTTTTATTTTGTATCAAATATTTATTTAATGGAATTCAGCAATTGCTAAAATAAACCATGAATTTCTCCATCAATCATATTGATTATTTTTCCCAGATCCTCGGCATTTTCCGAAAAATTATTTGTGTCAACATCCACAATCAATAATTTGCCTTTATCATAAGTACTTATCCAAGCCTCGTATCGCTCATTGAGCCTTTTTAAATAATCAAGTCGAATTGAATTTTCATATTCCCTTCCACGTTTCTGGATTTGATGGACAAGGGTAGGAACAGAAGCTCTTAAATAAATAAGTAAATCAGGAGCCTGGATGTATTTGTCGAGCAATGAGAAAAGTGAAAAATAATTTTCAAAATCACGGGTGGTCATTAGATTCATTGCATGGAGGTTTGGCGCAAAAATATAAGCATCCTCAAATATAGTCCTGTCTTGGATTACATTTTTACCTTTTTCCCTGATCTCCCTAACCTGGTTAAAACGGCTATTAATAAAATAGATTTGCAGGTTAAATGACCATCTTTGCATCTCATTGTAGAAATCATTCAGATATGGATTCTCATCCACATCTTCAAAATGAGATTCCCAATTGTAATGTTTTGCAAGTAAGGTTGTAAGTGTTGTTTTTCCTGAACCTATATTGCCGGCTATTGCTACATGCATTGTTTATTGAATTTTACCGCCAAAGTACAAATAATAGTGCTTTAAACCTTTCTAAAAATCACTTTTTTAATATGAAATGTGTTTTTTTTTCTGATAATTCTTACTATTTGTAAAGCAGTATATTAAAAAGGAACAACCAGAATTAGGTTTAAAGGTTTATTCAACAGAATAAATAGTAAGATTTTCCGGAAATAAAACATATATCCTTTTTTTCTCAAACCTTACTTGCAAGGGTGTTTGATTTGTATATTCCACTCTTGATTCTTCAAGAGTTTTTAAATCATAGCTAATGAATTCTTTATTCTGGAAATAAAAGACTTTGTTCTCAATTATCTGAAAACTTTCAAGCTCTTTAATTGGTATTGTTTTAAAATAAGTTCCAAATATATCAAAAACGAGTATTCCGGTTGAAGGATTATTAATATAAAGCATGTTGTTGTTTTCCAAAATGAAATTAGGCTTTATACTCATGTTTAACAATTGCATTAGATTTCCGGTTTGATGGGTTACCTTTAAATTCTGGTCAAGCCGAATGGCCTGGAAAGACACTTGTTCGTAGGCCCAAATTCCATTGTTATGGGAGGATGCAACAATCATGGCCTGATCCAGATTTAAGTTTTGCAATTGAACTGGTGAGCGGGTAGGGGTGAGCATATTGTCGAGAAAAGCAATTTTTGAAAAATCAGCATAGAAAATCAATAGTTTTAAAAAATTTGTGGCATCTACGGATGTGATTTTACCAAGAGATTTATCGCTGAAATTATTCAGGAAAACACCATTTTTATCATACTTTCTTAACTCATCGCCTTTCAATAAATATACATTACCAACATTATCTGTTGTAATACTATTAGCTTTTATCTCTATCCTGCTAATTTCTTTAAAATTAGAAGGATTTAAATCCAAAAGAATTGGAAGAAGCATAAAATAAAAAATCAAGAGCTTTGGCATTGGTTTATGGTCGAAATTCAGTTAAAAATGGGTTTGTTTATTCATGATTTTATTGATTTCAGGTGGCTTTAATTAATTCATTTAAACAAAAAAATAGCTCCTGCTTTTTCATCTCTGTTTTTAAATTTTCATGGTTTCTTTTAAATTCTTAGGCTTAAAATTTCTTCAATAAATTTTCTGTCATTGGCAAGTCTTGGAACTTTGTTTTGTCCACCTAGTTTGCCTTTGCTTTTAAGCCATTCATAAAAAGTATTTTCCTTCATTATATTCACAAGTGGCATTTTAAGCACGAAATCATTGAATCTCTTGGCTTCATAATCAGAATTAACAGTTTTAAGAGCATTGTCAAGATAAGTAGTGAATTTTTCAAGATTTTCAGGTTCTTTTTCAAATTCAATTAACCATTGATGTCCACCTGTATTGTCTTCATCCATAAATATTGGTCCTGCAGTATAATCCTTAATTTGAGCCTTGGTTTTTTCACAAGCAATGCTTAGTGCTTTTTCAGCATTTTCAATCATTAATTCTTCGCCAAAAGCATTTATGAAATGCTTGGTCCTTCCAGTGATTTTAATCCTAAAAGGATTTAAAGATGTAAATTTAATTGTATCCCCAATTATATATCTCCATAGTCCTGCATTTGTAGAAATTACAAGGGCATAGTTTTCATTTGTTTTTACATTCTCTAAGGTAATTGCCTGAGGATTTTTTTGGCCAAATTCCTCCATTGGAATAAATTCATAAAAAATTCCATAATCGAGCATGAGTAAAATTTCATCAGAACCAGGAATGTCACTAATTCCAAAAAAACCTTCAGAAGCATTGTATGTTTCCAGGTAATTCATTTTTGGAGAAGGAATTAATTTTTGAAATTGTGCCTTGTAAGGACTAAAACTTACACCACCATGCATAAACAGTTCCAGGTTAGGCCACACTTCAAGAAGGTTTTGTTTTCCCGATTTCTCCAGTACTCTTTTAAGTAAAACTAATGTCCATGAAGGCACCCCTGCAATGTTGGTAATGTTTTCCTTCATTGTAACATCGGCCATTTTTTCAATTTTCTCTTCCCAATTATCCATAAGTGCAATTGAGCGTTCAGGTGATCTTAAAAACTGTGCCCAAAGAGGCATGTTTTGTATTAAAACAGCTGAAAGGTCACCAATGTAAGTTTCATTATTCATTTCATTTATGTGATGACTGCCACCCAACATCAAACTTTTTCCTGAGAAAATCTGGGTAATTTCAAAATTGTTGCAATATATTGATAACATGTCCTTGCCACATTTATAATGGCATTCTTCTAAAGACTCCTCTGTTACCGGAATAAATTTGCTTTTATCGCTGGTAGTTCCAGAGGATTTAGCGAACCATTTTACTTCCCCTGGCCATAATAAATCTTGTTCCCCTTTCATTGCACGTTCAATATATGGCTTTAAAGATTCGTAATCCTGAAGAGGGACTCTCTGGCGAAAATCATTTACATTGCTTATGGATTTATAATCATGCTTTATACCCCAAACAGTATTTTTTGCAGAAGCTATTAATTGCTTGAAATGTTCATTCTGAACTTCAATTGGGTATTTTCTAAACAGATCTATTTGATGAATCCGTTTTTTAATTATCCACGAAGCAATTGAATTTATTATAGTCATAATTTAAAATCATAAGCCTAATTTAACTTTTGTTTTGATCAAAAGGAAGTATTAGTTTTCTTTAAACGAAAATAATTCTCTATTTCTGATATGGATAGTGTATTAAATGTCATTGCTTTTATTAATCCTCCTTTTCTGGCAGCACAAGTACCCCAATACATATCATTATACGATTCTTTTTGATGAGAATCAGGATTTATTGAAATCTTTACTCCCTTGTTTATTGCATAAGGGATTTTTCTCCAGTCCATGTCCAGGCGGTAGGGGTGGGCATTTAATTCAATAATCACATTGTTTGCTGCACAAGCATCAATTATTTTTTCATAATTTACAGGATAGCCTTCTCTTGAAAGCAAAAGTCTTCCTGTCATATGTCCTAGTATAGTAGTGTAAGGATTTTCAATGGCTTTTAACAATCTCATTGTTGCTTTTTCTTCATCCATTTTTAAATTACTGTGGACAGATGCAACAACAAAATCAAAAGTTTTAAGGATTTCTTCAGAATAATCCAGTTCTCCGGAATTTAAAATATCCGATTCAATACCTTTAAATATTTTAAAAGGAAAAAGTTTTTGGTTCAGCAAATCTATTTCCATTTGTTGGGCTAGGATTCTATCGGGTTTTAAACCATTTGCATAAAATGCAGATTGTGAATGATCGCAAATTCCAAGGTATTCAAACCCTGATTTTTTGCAATGAACTGCCATTTCCTCAAGTGAATGCATTCCATCACTATAGGTTGTATGTACATGTAAAACCCCTTTGAGGTCTTCATAAGAAATTAAATCTTCCTCTTTGTTATCTTTGATCCAACTAAATTCAAATTTGCCTTCTCTTAATTCTGGAATAATAAATGGCAGATTAATTTTCGAATAAATATCTTTTTCATTGGAATACTTTTGATTCTCTATATTTTCCCAGGCTGAATTTTTCTGAATAATTGCTATATGATCAGATGAGGCTGTAGTTTCAAATAATTTCAAATAAAAATCCTCTGCATGGCATAAAATGAAATTAACTGGAATTGAAGAAGGATTATAGGCGTCATTAAACGCTGAAATTTCTGGCTCCTTTACAGCAGAAATCAATACATCAATACACGTTACTATTTCACATTTTCTTCTTATTTCTCCTGTAAGTGAAATTAGCTCTGTTTTTAAAGATTCCTTTAAAAAATCCACCAGCTGCTTGGCAAACATTGCAGCCATGGCATAATGAAACTTTCCCGAGTTTGAAATTTTATATTCTATTGCCTGTTTGATCATCAATTGAGTTTTCAAGCCAAAACCCTTCAGGTCAATTAAACGGTTTTCATTGCAAGCGTAGAGCAATTCCCCCGGAGATTCAATATTCAACGTTTTCCAGATTACGGCTATTTTTTTGGGGCCTACACCCTTTATAGCCAGCATTTCGATTACTCCGGGAGGGGTAATTTCAATAATACGGCTTAATTCAGGGAAATTCCCCAATGAAAGCAACTGCGAAATACATGCTGATATACTTTTTCCTATTCCTTCAAGATTGGAAATTTCCTGAACACTGTATTCGTTGAGTTGTTTAGGCAAGCGATCAATTTTAAATGCGGCATTGGAATAAGACTTTATTTTAAAAGAATTCTCCTCATGCAATTCCATGAGTTGAGCAGTAAGTTTAAATGTTTTAGAAATTTCTTTGTTTGTCAGCATTGTTAATTTTGTAATCAGTTATAAATTTCAAATTTACAGTATCTGGTATTAATAAAAAAGAAAAAGAGCCATCTCTTAACGATCTGGCTCTTCTTCGGAAAAATACAGTTAACTAAATCTACTGACTACCATTTTAATAAAAAGCAATCAGTTTTAGAAAAGGTTAATAAATCTCTATTTCATACTCCATTCTTGCCTGAATCCCTTTTTGGTTCATAATGGATTTCACATGTTTGTAAAACTTATAGTTTTCACCTAACTCACTTTGAAGAAGTGATGTTTTGGCTTCACCAGAAATTTGAGACATGATTTTGGTAAATGGGTCTTCCTGTTCAGGCATTGAAACTATTCTGTATTTCTCAAGACCGGCTTTATTTGCCGCAATTTCAATTGCCGTTTCCAATCCTCCCAATACATCCACAAGTCCAATTCTTTTAGCATCAACACCACTCCAAACCCTTCCTTGACCAATGCTATCAACCATTTCCTTTGTCATTCCTCTTCCTTCGGCAACTCTTGAGATGAAAACATCATAGACCTGTTCCACACTTTTTTGAATTATTGCTCTTTCATTTGTAGTAAGAGGTCTGTAAAAAGCACCAAGGTCGGAGTGTGTATTCGTCTTAACCGTATCGATGTTAATACCTAATTTGTTATTCATAAAATTTTGCATGTTAAACATAACACCGAATACTCCAATAGAGCCTGTAATTGTATTTGGGCTAGCAACAATAGTGTCGGCCATACAGGCTATGTAATAGCCTCCTGATGCAGCATAATTGCCCATAGAAACAATAAATGGTTTTGCTTTTTTAGCCAAATGGGCCTCTCTCCACATTACTTCTGAAGCTAGTGCACTTCCACCCGGAGAATTAACTCTTAAAACGATTGCTTTAACATTCTCATCAAGTCTTGCATCCCTAATAGCTTTGGAAATACTTTCTGACCCAATAGTTTCATTATCACCTTCTCCACTTTCAATATTACCAACAGCATAAATTACTGCTATTTTATCTTTTGTGATTTCTTTTTTAATAGTATTTGGGGCCTTGATGTATTTTTTAATAGGCATGAAGTTAATTTTCTTTGTGCTTTCAGCCTCTGTTTTAGTTTTTAATATTTCCAGTATCTCATCTCTGTATGCCAATTGGTCAACAAGTTTATGTGTAACAGCATCTTCTGCTTTTTGAAGCAAAAACTCATTTGCTATCCTGTTTAATTCATCAACAGTAATATTCCTGCTTTTAGAAATTCCATTTAAGGTATGCTTCCAAATAGAACCAATGAAGGTTGTTGTTTGTTCCCTGTTGGATTCACTCATTTGATTTAATAAAAATGGCTCTACTGCACTTTTGAATTTTCCATGCCTTATAATTTGGGGCTCAATTTCAAGTTTTTCAAGAGCATTTTTAAAGAAAAACAATTGGGCTGCTAAGCCTTTAAAATCCACAGCACCTTGTGGGTTTAGATAAATTTCATCAGCAACAGAGGCAAGGTAATAAGCTGACTGGGTATAATATTCACTGTAAGCAATTATGTATTTCCCTGATTCTTTGAAATCAATTAATTTGTTTCTGATTTCTTCAACAATGGCAGTTCCTCCTTTAATTGAGCTGGCATCAATGAATATACCTGAAATATTATCATCTGTTTCAGCCTTTTTAATGTTTTCAAGAATTTCATCTAAGCCTATTTTGGGTTGTGATGAAAAAGAAGAAAAATCAAAATGTTCAAGTGGGTTTTTCGTTCCTCTTTCAATAATTTCTTCTTCAAATTTCAGATGCAAAAGTGAATTTGATTTTACTTCAATACTTTCTGATTCAGATGAAGAAACCACTGCAACCAGGACTCCAATAAAAAGTACAAAAATAAGGAATAATGACAGGAAAACTCCTAGCATTGAGGCAAACATAAATTTAAAAAACTGTTTCATGTATATTTTTTTTATCAAATGATCTTGATCCCTTGTTAAAGTTCCAAGGTTCAACTCCACATTTTTTTGGTTTAATTAATAACTCAAAATTATTGCTTAAGTTTTAGGTTAATACTTAATTTACATAAAAGGCTAAAATCAGGTTTAAATGGAAATCCATTGGTTTTGCTTTAATATGCTTTTATCTTTGCGGGGTTTAATGAAAAAATGGAAAAAGCAGTTTTATTATTAGGAAGTAATTTGGGTGATTCGCTTGAAATACTTCACAAAGCACTCTCTTTGATTGTTGAGAGGATAGGTAAGGTGGAGAAAATTTCTGAAATTTATCAATCAAAGCCATGGGGATTTGAGCATAAAAATGATTTTCTAAATCAGGTAATAGTTGTAAATACCACAAAAAGTCCGGCAAATCTCTTAAGTTCGATTCTTGAAATTGAACACGAAATGGGAAGAATAAGAATAGGACATGTCTATATGGCAAGAATAATAGATATTGATATACTGTATTACAATGAAAAAGTTTTGAATCTCGAAAACTTAAAGATTCCCCACCCGCTTTTACATAAAAGAAAATTTACTTTAATACCACTAGTTGAAATTCTACCTGAATTCATTCATCCGATTTTTCAAAAAACCAACTTGGAATTGCTGGAAGGTTGCACTGATAATTCAGAAATTCTAAAAAGATAATGAATAATCTTTGATTCTTTAAAACAATTAAGGATTGAAGAAAAATTTAATTTTAGTAATGAATTTTCCTAATTTAGATAATCTTTACTGAAATTACTTTTCTTTTTTTTGAAACCTTTATTGATCAAATCAATCAATTAATTTGTTTTTTCTGCTTTATCATGGATTGTAGTTTCCATTTTAATTAAAGTACACTCGCATTATTATAGTAAGAATTTATTAAACAAAATGCAAAAAAAATTCAAAAGCAGACAATAAAAGAAATATTGAGATGTTTGTATTTTGCCGGTATCACAAGGATTGCGAGTTAAAAGTAAAAAGTTAAATCATTATTTACGAATTGTTTAAAAAGTAACTAAATTTCATAATTATTTAAATTAAATAAAATTTAAGGTGTAATATTTCATATAATAAAAAGTTTGATTAATATTGTACCCTCAAAAAGAACTATTAAAAGAAAAACAAATTAAAATGAAAAATAAAAGTGTAAAATTAGCAATAACAGCCGTTTCAACTGCAATTGTTTTAGCAGGTTGTGGTGGACTGGGGAAAATGGTTAAGAATTCCAATCAGGTTACTTACGAAGTAACTCCTAAGCCACTGGAAATGCATGGAGACAGTGTTCTCATAACCATTAATGGAAAATATCCTCCAAAATTCTTTGCTAAAAAAGCACAGGTAAATATAACACCAACATTAAAATATGGTGATACTGAAAAGGAATTTAAAAAGGTAAGTTACAAGGGCGAGACTGCAGAGGGTGAAGGTACAGTTATTAATAACGCTTCAGGTGGAGCAATAACTTATACAGATAAAATTCCATATTCATCTGATATGAGGGTTTCAGAGTTGATGTTAAAATCAACTGCATCTATAAAGACAAAATCAAAAGAATTTCCTGCCGTAAAAATTGGTGATGGTGTAATCGCTACACCTGCTTTAGTGATGAATGATGATAAGCCTTCTTTAGGTTCTGATAAATTCACTAAAACTGTTCCAAGAATTGCTGACGCACAAATTCAGTTCGTAATTCAACAATCACAGGTAAGATCCACCGAACTTTCAAAGCCGGAAATGAAGTCCTTAGCTGAATTTGTTAAAAATGGACAAAGCAAAGGATTTATTTTTAACAATATTGAAATATCCTCTTATGCTTCACCAGATGGAGAAGAGCGTTTAAATGCAGGATTGTCCGAAAGAAGAGCAGAGGAAACTGCAAATTATATTTCTAAAGAATTCAAGAAGAATAAAGTACAAGCTGCTAATTCTACTGATTTTATTAAGAAGTCATCTACTCCTGAGGATTGGGAAGGATTCAAAAAAGCGATTGAAAAATCGGATATTCAGGACAAAGATTTAATTCTTCGTGTTCTTACAATGTATTCTGATCCAATACAAAGAGAACAGGAAATTAAAAACATGGCTAAAACCTATACTGTAATAGCTGACAAAATACTTCCTGAATTAAGAAGATCAAAAATCAGAATTAATGCAGAAGAGAAAAGCAGATCTGATGAAAAAATAGCTAGCTTAGTAAGCACAAATCCAGATTCACTTTCAGTAGAAGAAGTTCTTTATTCTGCTACACTTACCAATGATATGGATGCTAAATTGAATATTTATAAAACTGCTGAACGTATTTATCCTAATGATTGGAGAGGCGCTAATAATGCAGGTTATGTGTTGATGCTTCAAAACAAGTTAAATGATGCTAAAGGCCAATTTGAGAAAGCAGACAAATTATCTGCAAATAATGCAGTAATTAAAAACAATCTTGGTGTTGTTGCTCATTTGCAAGGTGACAGAAAAAAAGCCGAAGCTTTATACAAAGAGGCTTCAGCTTCAGATAATAATGCAAAATACAACCTTGGGATAATCAACATTAAGAATGGAGATTATTCAATGGCGGTAACAAATATGAGTGGTACAAATACTTTTAACGCAGCCCTTGCAAATACATTAGCAGGAAATAATGATGCAGCTGCCAAAGCAGTTGAAGCTTCTGCGGATAAAGATTCTGCCATTGGTCATTATCTTAGAGCAGTTATTGCTGCAAGAGCAGGTGATGCCACACAGGTAGCCAAGAGCTTAAAAGCAGCTGTAAGTAAAGATGCTTCACTTAAAGAAAAAGCTAAAACTGATCTTGAATTCGCAAAATATAAAACTTCAGCAGAATTTATCTCTGCCTTGAACTAATATTAATTAAGTTTTTCTTTAAAAGGGTGCTTTGTTTTCAAAGCACCCTTTTTTATTTACACTTTTTATAAGGTTAAAGTTAATATGCCAGGGAGATAAAATAGGCAATGATTCATATTTGTCTTAAGCCTTAACAGCAGTAGGGTTTTCTTACAACTTAAGTTTTCTATAGAAATCCCATAACACAATGCCCATGCTAACAGCAATGTTTAATGAATGCTTTGTTCCTGACTGGGGAATTTCAATACAGCCTAAGCATTGATCTATTATTTGCTGGTCAACTCCTTTTACTTCATTGCCAAACACCAAGGCATATGTTTTTTCTTTTTCAATTGAAAATTCATTCAGATATTCGCTTTTGTCTACCTGTTCTACAGCCCAGATTTCAGTTTTTTCTGATTTTAACTGATTTATTGCTTCCAGGGTATGCTGGAAGTATTTCCATTCTACGCTTTTTGTTGCCCCCAGGGCTGTTTTTTCAATTTCTCTGTTCGGAGGATATGCGCTAAAACCACAAATATATACTGCTTTAATTAAGAAGGCATCAGCAGTTCTAAAAACTGAACCTATATTATGAGCACTTCTTATATTATCTAAGACAATTATTAAGGGAGTTTTTTCTGCAATTTTAAATGCTTCTGGTGATTTTCTTTCTAATTCAGTAGTAGTTAATTTTATTTTTTGCATCCCTATATTCTAATTTATTTGATGTTTATCCTTAGGATTCTTGCCAACATTTTCTTTTCAATATTCCAGAAAAAAGCAAACTGACCACAAAGTGTTCCGAATATAATTAACAGTATCTGATAAATAGGGAAAATTGTAAAAATCCTTAAAGGCCAATAAATAAAAGGTTTAAGTGTGTTGTGGATTCCAAGAAAATCCAAAACAGGAGCAGCTAATTTTACTGAAGTAGATCCTGTAACAGCAAAAACAAAACAAATTACCAGTACTTGCCAATTGCTATTGATTCCCCATTTTTCTTTTAGTCGGGTAATGATTTTATTTTCTGCCATCGGGGATTTTTCTTTTAAACTATAAAACAAATGTAGTATGATTAATCCTTTTTCTATAAAGAAGTAAATATTATATTATTGTTAATGCTTTTATTTATACTGAATTCTAGTTTTAATTAATGCATGATCTTTTTTTAATAGGCTTGTTAAATACGACTTTCGGAGTTTTTTTTATTCTACTCCTTTTAAATGCCTGTGTTAATCACAGTTCGAATTAAAAACAGGTGCAATTATTTTGCAAAAATAATTGCTCAAAATAAAATAAAATGTAAATTTGAAATTTATATATAAATTAACTTTAATAATCTTATGAAAATGAAAACTACCAAAATGCTTGCTATTGTGGCTATATTCGTAGCCGGATTAACTTTTACTTCTTGTAAAAAATGTATTGAATGCACTGTTTCTTTTAGTGGATATAATGGTTCAGATACAGAATGTTATGAAAACAACAAGGCTATGAAAGCTGAAAAAGCAGAAATTGACAAAGATTGTGAAGAAATTAATAAGAATGGCGGAACATGTAAATGTAAAGCTGTTTAATACTAAGTAGAGCATTTTTTTATTTTGACAAAAAAACTCCCTTAGGGAGTTTTTTTGTTTTTAGTAATTCACAACAAGAATAAAAAGAATAGTATCCATTGATATTTATAAACCCTGTTTTATTAAAATGGTTATTAAAATATCCTTCTTACCTTAGCAAAAAAGGAAATTAAATTGACAGAAAAGAAAAGCATAGCAGTTGAAACTCCTCTTATGAAGCAGTTTAATGCCATAAAAGCAAAATATCCTGATGCATTATTGCTTTTTAGGGTAGGAGATTTTTATGAGACATTTGGAGAGGATGCGGTAAAAACTGCAAATATTTTAGGGATTGTTCTTACTAAAAGGGCTAATGGATCTGCAAGCTTCATTGATTTAGCTGGTTTTCCTCATCATTCCCTTGATGTGTATTTGCCAAAATTAGTCAGGGCAGGACAGAGGGTTGCAATTTGCGATCAATTGGAAGATCCTAAATTAACAAAGACAATTGTTAAAAGAGGAGTAACAGAACTCGTTACCCCTGGGGTTTCCTATAATGATAAGGTATTAGACCACAAGAGCAATAATTTTTTGGCCAGCATTCACTTTAATGGGCAGGAGAAGCAAGTAGGAGTTGCATTTTTAGATGTTTCTACCGGAGAGTTCTTTACTGCTCAAGGATCTATTGAATATCTTGATAAACTATTACAAAGCTTCAATCCCAGTGAGGTGCTTTTTCAAAAAAACGCTCAAAAACAGTTCAAAAACTATTTTGGTGATCGATTCTATACCTACACTTTGGATGAATGGATTTTTGCTCCTGAATATACAACAGAATTGTTGTTAAAACATTTTGGAACTAAATCTTTAAAAGGATTTGGTGTTGAAAATGTAACCAATGGTACAATTGCAGCAGGTGCAGCATTGCATTATCTTTCAGCAACCAATCACAATCAAACTGCTCATATTTCTAAATTGACCAGGATTGAAGAGGCAAATTTTGTTTGGCTTGACAGATTTACAATCCGTAACCTGGAATTGTTTTCTTCAGCTAATCCTGATGCTGTAACACTTATTGATGTTATTGATCATACAGTATCTCCAATGGGCTCTCGCATGCTTAAACGGTGGCTAGCCCTCCCTTTAAAAGAACTCCAACCAATTGAAGAAAGACTGGAGGTAGTTCAACATTTTTTTGATCATTCTGATTTTTATGCTTCAATACGTAACCAGGTTCAACAAACAGGGGATTTGGAAAGAATTATTTCCAAAGTTTCAGCCTCCAGAATTAATCCTAGGGAAACTGTTCAGTTAAAAAGATCATTGGAAGCGGTATTGGAAATAAAAAATTTGTGTTCCACCTCTAATAATGCCCAGCTTGTTAAGCTCTCAGAACAATTCAACAGTTGCAATTTTATAAGGGGAAAAATTGGACGTGAACTGGTTACCGATCCTCCCGTATTGCTACATAAAGGAGGAGTGATTGCAAATGGAGTAAACGAAGAATTGGATGAACTAAGGAAAATTTCCTATTCAGGAAAGGATTATCTGCTGCAAATTCAAAAACGGGAAATGGAAAAAACAGGAATATCTTCTCTTAAAATTTCCTACAACAATGTTTTTGGATATTACCTTGAAGTTACGAATTCCCATAAAAACAAAGTTCCTGTAGAGTGGATTCGAAAACAAACATTGGTAAATGCAGAGCGGTATATTACAGAAGAACTTAAACAATACGAAGAAAAGATTTTAGGTGCGGAAGAAAAAATACTTGCAATTGAAACCAGGTTATATACTGATTTGGTCCTTAGTTTGGCAGATTATATTATTCCAGTCCAATTAAACGCCTCACTTGTTGCAAGACTTGATTGTTTGATTTCCTTTGCTGAGATTGCCAAAAAAAACAATTACGTTAGGCCCAATTTAAATAATTCTGCTGTAATTGATATAAAAAAAGGCCGTCATCCTGTAATTGAAAAGCAATTAGCAGTTGGGGAAGAGTATGTTCCAAATGATGTACTCTTAGATCCACAGGAACAGCAGATCATGATTATCACTGGTCCTAATATGTCCGGGAAATCAGCTTTATTGCGTCAAACAGCCCTCATTACATTGCTTGCTCAAATAGGAAGCTTTGTTCCTGCTGAATCTGCCCAAATTGGTTTGGTGGATAAAATATTTACACGGGTTGGAGCATCAGATAATATTTCCTCCGGAGAATCGACCTTTATGGTTGAAATGAATGAAACAGCTAGCATATTAAATAACCTTTCTGATAGGAGTTTAATTTTACTGGATGAAATTGGTAGAGGAACAAGTACTTATGATGGAATTTCCATAGCCTGGGCCATTGCTGAGTTTTTGCATGAGCACCCTTCAGCAAGAGCAAAAACACTTTTTGCCACACATTACCATGAACTCAATGACATGGCTGAAATATTTAACAGGATTAAAAATTTCAATGTATCAATAAAAGAAATAAGCAATAAAATAATCTTCTTAAGAAAACTGGTAGAGGGGGGTAGTGAACATAGTTTTGGAATTCATGTTGCCCGTATGGCTGGCATGCCAAAAAGGGTAATTCAAAGAGCAACAGAAATTTTACAAAAGCTCGAAGTAAGTCATAGCTCCACAGGAGATAAAAAAGAAAAAAAGGCAAAGGTGGATGATAATTTCCAATTGAGTTTTTTCCAACTTGATGATCCTATATTAACCCAAATTAAGGATGAAATTGTAAATACCGATATTAATACACTTACTCCTGTTGAGGCATTAATGAAATTAAACGACATTAAAAAATTATTAGTCAGGTAATTACAGCTATAGAATAGAATAATAAAAAAAATAAAAATTTCGAGCAAAAATATTCGTTTTTGTTTTATATTTGCATCCCAAAATAAATCAACAAAGGTTGATGGTTGGATTGAAATTTTGATTAGAAAAGCGAAAGTAGCTCAGTTGGTAGAGCGCGACCTTGCCAAGGTCGAGGTCGCCGGTTCGAACCCGGTCTTTCGCTCTTTTTTTATTACCAACTGCATTTAATTTGCAGATGCTTGGATGGTGGAATTGGTAGACACGCAGGACTTAAAATCCTGTGACCATTGCGGTCGTGCGGGTTCAAGTCCCGCTCCGAGTACATTGAAAGGCAAGCTTTTAAGCTTGCCTTTTTTGGTTTAAAAAAGATCGGTTTTTTTGACGGGTCAAACATAGGTCAAACAAATTTGTCAAATAGACCTTTTTTCATTCTCCTTCTTGTTTATAAACTCACCTTAATAACTTCTGACCCATTAAGGTTGAATAATAGAAATAAACCTCTAAAGAATCTTTAAAGTGTGCCTTCTGCATACAAACCTACCACTCTTGAGCACCTGAAAGCATAGAATTGTCATAAATGATGCTATGGTTTGATCCATTTTTTATTTTTTGTTCCTCAAATAGCCAACATTTCAAACCTGTTATTAACTTCTTGTTAAAACTCTCCTCTCTATTTAAGCTTTAAAAATAAAGGGTAATAGTTTCATTCACTTATTTTTCTTTACAAAAGCGTGTAAAGAAAAAAGCATTAAAAAAAAATTTCGGTGTCGATTATTATCCTAGGTTAGCGGCATGTATTTTTTCAAACACTTTTACACTTTTTCTAATTTTTATCCTCTGAAGGATATCCTGAATTTTGATAAGGAGGGAGTCCGCACTCAAAAGAAAACAACCTTAAAACTATATTTTCTTTTCTGGGAAGATTTTATGATAGAAAATTTCCAAAATAACAAGGCTATTAAAAAGATGCTCTGTATATATAATGCGGTTTCAAAGCCAATCCATTTTTCATCTAAATATTCACTTCTTCGGAAAAACATATATCAAAATTTACTTCAATGGATGTGATAGTGATTGACTCTGAAGCTTTTGATGCGCTGAAGATAGAATTTAAAACCTACGTAAAGCAAGCAGTTGCTGAAGCCTTAGCAGAAAAAAAAGCTGCTGAAGATTCTGATTGGATATCTATTGAAGTTGCTCAAATCTTACTTCCATTCAAATCAAAAACTTCCTGGCAAAAATTACGGGATACCAGTACAATTAAATTCACTCAGTTTGGGAGAAAGATTATGTATTCCAGGAAGAGCATCCTTGAATACTTAAATAGCAACAAGATTAAATTTTAATACAATGAAAAAGACAATAAAGAAATGCGAAAATCCTGCCTGCGATTAATCATTAGAATCTAAAAATCCTAAAAAGAAATTTTGTGATCTGGAATGTAAAAATATGGCTGCTTATTTAAACAAGCTCAGAAATTATAATTGGGAAGTAATGAAGCAAAAAGCAAGGCAAAAAAATATTTTGATACTGGAGAATCTAATAGCTAGAGGATTCAATAAAACAAATGAAAAAGAATTGAGAAAAATGGGATTTGATGCTACGGCAGCATATTTGCATTTGAAAGATAAAGAGGGTCAAAAAGTTTTTAGATATGGCAACATAGGGATACGCCAATCATCAAATTTAGAATTTGAAATATTTCATGTAAAATAATAAATATATTATGTCAGAATATACGGCAACAGCATTATTTGACCAGTTTCCAGTCATTGAGCCATCATTGTCAATAACTCCTGCAATTCAAAAAGTGGCGCCAGTTCCAACAGATTTTCCTGAGGTTGTATTTTCAAATATGTTACCTGGAATTGACCAAAAGAAAAATGACAATACTATAAAAGATCTAATTATTGGAGGTGCCATAGTTATATGCTTACTTGCAACAATATACATTCATTACCAGAAAATGGACAGGAAGAAAAGTTATGCAGCCTGCTTAAAAAGAGAAAATTGATTTCCGTTTCCCCACCGGATTCATTAAAATGTCAATTATCGCAAATAAGGAAAAACGCTGAACAGTCAATTTTAATGGAGTTTAGGAGGAATGTCGAAAAAAGGTGTATTAATTATAAGAACAATTATAGAAAATACTGATTAACTGGAAGAAAAATAGTTCAAATACAATTGAGTTCCTTCATCGCAATGAAAAAAACCGTAATTAGCTATTTTGAAGTTAATAACGGTTTTTTATTTGCTTGCTTTCCCTGCGTTTTCCACACAAGTTTTATTTTAAACATAGTTATTCAAAATAAAATTATTAAAAAATGGTATCCCCCCGGCCAACTACATCTTGCCTAACCCCATCATTTTCCTGAGTTTTGCCAAAAAAACAAATCATGAGCGAAAATAGAAAAATGTTAAACCTGGTAGAAGAGTGCTTAAAAAGCGGATTACAAAAGAAAGATTTTATCCGCCAAAAAAACATTAGTCCTCACAAATATTACTATTGGCAAAAGAGGTACCTTGCCCAAAAAGGAAAGAGCGAGGAGAGACCGGTGTTTAAAGAAGTATCCATTCCTGCG